>DATDIA010000146.1:0-3436 GCA_036521295.1 Candidatus Cybelea sp.
TCAGAATCGCGCCGAACAGAAAGAGCAGCGCGGAGTAGTAGATCCAGATGAGCAGAACGATGGTCGATCCGGCCTCGCCATAGCCGGTTTCGGGGTGGAACCGCGTTAGGTAGAACGCGATAGCCGCCTCGCCGGCGAGCAGCACGACGCCCGTCACGACCGCGCCAACGAGACAGCTGCGCCACGAGACCTCCGCGCGTGGTAAGACGCGATACGCGATGGTGAGGAAGAGCACGACGGAGACCGCGTCCGCCGCCATAGCCGCGAATTTCCCGCCGGCGGTCGCTGCGAGAAGCGCCAGCAGGGCAAGTACCGCAAGGGCCAAGATGACGACTATGATATGCAGGCGGAGGAAGACGATCTCTTTGGCGCCGCCACGGCGATGCTCGGGGATCTCCCACAGGTCGTCGAGCGCCTCTTGCACCTGCATGAAGATGCCGAACACGGCGGCCAGGATGAGCGCGACGCCGATGACGATGGGAACCGTCGAAATCTTCTGCTGCGACGCGGCCACGAGGGTGTTGATGCCCTGCGTTCCCTTCGTGCCGACGAGCGGCGCGAGCTCGGCGTCCACCATCGGCAGACCGTGGGCGGGCCCCAGGAGAGCGCGGGCCAGCGCGACCACCATGACGATCGAGGCGGGCACGGTAAAAATCGCATAGAACGAGAGCGCGGCCGCAAAGCGTGCCACCCGGTGGTCTCGCCACAGCTTGAGAGCCGTCCCCAACGCCCGCCGCATCTAGCCTAGGATATGCCCCCGATGGGGGCAGGCGAGCGCGGGTCGGGCGCTTGCAGTCTCCTGTAGAGTTTGCTAATATAGCACGGCTAGCGCTCTCGCGCTGAGAGTGCTAATACCCAGGCATCTGTATCAGCTGTTGGAGGTTTTCTGTGAATCTCAAGCCTTTGCACGATAACGTCGTTATCGAGCACGTCGAGCAAGAGGACAAAACGTCCGGTGGCGTGTTTCTGCCCGATACCGCCAAGGAGAAGCCCCAAGAGGGCGTCATCCGCGCAATTGGCGGCGGCCGCACGCTCGACAACGGCACGAAGCTCGCGATGGGCGTCAAGGTTGGCGATCGCGTGCTCTATCGTAAGTATTCGGGAAGCGAAGTCAAGATCGACGGCACCGAGTACCTCATTATCCCCGAAAAAGACATCCTCGCCATCGTCGACAAAGTTCCGGCCGGCGTTTAAGGAGTTTTGAAACTTTATCATGGCTGCAAAGCAACTCGTATTCGATGAAAGCGCGCGTCGCGCGCTCGAGCGCGGTGCGAACATCCTTGCCGACGCCGTCAAAGTGACGATCGGTCCCAAGGGTCGCAACGTCGTACTCGACAAGAAATTCGGTTCGCCGACGATTACCAACGACGGCGTAACCATTGCCAAAGAGATCGAGCTCCCCGACTCGTTCGAGAACATGGGCGCACAGCTCGTCAAGGAAGTCGCTTCCAAGACCAATGACGTTGCCGGCGACGGCACGACGACCGCGACCGTGCTCGCGCAAGCGATCATCCGCGAAGGTCTGCGCAACGTGACCGCGGGCAGCAACCCGCTGCAGATCAAACACGGCATCGAGAAGGCCGTCGAGATCGCGGTCGGCGAGATGGAAAAGTTCAAGAAGAACGTCGACACCAAAGAGAAGATAGCGCAGGTTGCGTCGATCTCGGCCAACGACACGGAGATCGGCGATCTGATTGCCGAGGCGATGGAAAAGGTCGGTAAGGACGGCGTCATCACAGTTGAAGAGTCGCGCACGCTCAAGACCGAAGTCGAAACCAAAGACGGAATGCAGTTCGACAAGGGCTACATCTCGCCGTACATGGTCACCGACTCCGAGCGTATGGAAGCGGTGCTCGACGATCCGTTCATTCTCGTCACCGAGCGCAAGATCTCGGCGATCGCCGACATCCTGCCGCTGCTGGAGAAGGTCGTTCAGATGCAGCGTCCGCTGCTGATCATCTCCGAGGACGTCGAGGGCGAAGCGCTCGCGACGCTCGTGGTGAACAAACTGCGCGGTACGTTTACGTCGGTTGCGGTCAAGGCGCCGGGCTTCGGCGATCGCCGCAAGGAAATGCTTAAGGACATCGCAACGCTCACGGGCGCCACGGTGATTTCCGAAGAGCTGGGCCTCAAGCTCGACAAGGTCAGCACCGAGCAGCTCGGCAAAGCCAAGCGCGTGACGGTTACCAAGGAAGAGACGACCATCGTCGACGGCAACGGCAAGCAAGCCGATATCAAAGGCCGCATCGAGATGATCAAGCGGCAGATCGAGGAGACCGATTCGGACTTCGATCGCGAGAAGCTTCAAGAGCGTCTTGCGAAGCTTTCGGGCGGCGTTGCGGTGATCCAAGTCGGTGCCGCGACCGAGACCGAGCTCAAAGAGAAGAAGCACCGCATCGAGGATGCGCTCAGCGCGACGCGCGCGGCCGTGCAGGAGGGCATGATTCCCGGCGGCGGCAGCTCGCTCGTGCACGCGGTCAAGGCGATCGACAAGTACGAGCCGCCGAAGACCAACGGTCACGCCACGACGTGGGCCGACGAGAAGATCGGCATCCAGATCGTCCGCAAGGCGCTCGAAGAGCCGCTGCGCCAGATCGCGGAGAACGCCGGTTTCGAGGGTTCGGTTCAGGTCAACAACGTTCGCTCGAAGAACGCGCCGTTCGGCTTCAACGCCATGACCGGCGAAGTCGTCGACATGTTCGAAGCGGGCATCATCGATCCGTTCAAGGTGACGCGTGCGGCGCTGCAAAACGCTGCGTCGATCGGCGCGCTGATCCTCACCACGGAGACGCTGATTGCCGACAAGCCCGAGCCGAAGAAAGAGCCGGCGATGGCCGGCGGCGGCGGCATGGGCGGCTACGACATGATGTAATCTGCGCTCGCGCAGAACATCGAGGGCCCGGGCACAAGCCCGGGCCCTCTTTTTTTATTGAAACAACCCGTTTGCTTTTAACGTTTTGACGATCGTTTGCACGAGTTGTCCCGACGCGTTTTTTCCGTCGGGCGGCTGGCTGTTGAGCCCGATTGCGAGAACGACGTTCTCTTGCGGGAAGTAGGCGTGCACCATGCGACGGCCGAGCGTCATGCCTTCGTAGAACCAGAAATGACCTAATCCCGGCATGTACATCTTCGCAAGACCCAAGCCGAAGCCGCGCGGATCGCTTTCGCTCGTGTCGGCAATCGAATTGGCCGTTTTGAGCGAAACGAGCGTTTCTACGCGTGCTCGTTCCGCCGCCGAAAGAATAGTGCCTTGGTAGAGCTCGCGCGCCCATGCGGCCATTGCGTGGGGCGTCGCCACGATACCGCCGGCGCCGCGGGCCCACGAGAGACTGTCGTCGCGCTGGCTCTTCCCGAGCATCGGCTTCAGTCCGTCGTTATCTGATGACGGGTTATAGAAATACCCTTGTACGGTGCGCGCCAGCAGTGCAGTCGGATA
>DATDIA010000147.1:0-3190 GCA_036521295.1 Candidatus Cybelea sp.
GAAGAAACCGCGGGAACGGCGAGTGGCTACATGGTCTATTCGCGACTCTGTACGCACGCCGGCTGTCCCGTTGCCCTCTATCGAGCCGACGTCAAAGAGCTCATATGCCCGTGCCATCAGTCCGTCTTCGACGTGCTGGCAAACGGCGCGGTCGTCGCGGGCCCCGCCGATCACCCGCTGCCGCGCCTTCCGATCGAAGTCGGCGAAGACGGCGTGCTCCGCGCGACCGGCGACTTTCCCGATCCGGTCGGCCCCGGTTTTTGGGAACGCGGATGATAGAACGTTTCTTGCTCTGGGTCGACGATCGGTTGGGAACGGCCCACTTTCTGCGCCATGCATTGCGCAAGGCCTTTCCCGATCACTGGTCGTTCATGCTCGGCGAGATCAACCTCTACGCGTTCGTCATCTTGCTTGCCACCGGAACCTTCCTGGCGATGTTCTTCGACCCGAACATGTCCAAAACGGTTTACAATGGGCCGTATACGCTGCTCGACGGCGTCCGCATGTCGTACGCCTACCGCTCGGTGATGGCGCTAAGCTTCGAGGTGAACCTCGGGCTTTTGGTTCGACAGATCCATCACTGGGCCGCGCTTCTGTTCGTCGCGGGAATTGCGGTCCACATGGGACGCATCTTCTTCACCGGCGCGTTTCGCAAGCCGCGAGAGATCAACTGGGTGATCGGCTTTCTGCTCTTCTGGCTGGCGATTTTTGAAGGTTTCTCCGGATATTCGCTTCCCGACGATCTACTCAGTGGTATCGGGCTGCGAATCGCGGTTGCGGTCCTGCAATCGGTGCCGATTGTCGGCACTTGGCTCAGCTTTCTCCTGATCGGCGGCGTCTATCCCACAAAACAGCTCGTCGGCCGGCTCTTCACACTGCACATCTATCTCGTGCCGTTCGCATTAGCCGGATTGATCGCGTTGCACCTGATCGTGCTTTGGCGCCAAAAACACTCACAGTTTCCCGGGCCCGGCAGAACCGAGCGCAATGTCGTCGGGTCGCCGCTCGTTCCCAAATACGCCGCGAAGTCTCTGGGGCTTTTTATGGCCGTTATTGCAACCGTGTGCGCACTCGGCGCGCTCGTTCAAATCAATCCGATCTGGTTGTGGGGCCCGAACGAGCCTTGGAATGCAATCAGCCCGGCACAACCCGATTGGTACGTCGGCTGGCTCGAGGGGGCGCTTCGCCTCGGACCGCCGTTTGCCGTTCACATGTGGGGCCACATGATTCCGTCGCCGTTTTGGCCGGCGGTGCTGCTCCCTATGGTGCTCTTCGCGCTTTTTCTCGTTTGGCCGTGGATCGATGCCGCGATTCGCAAGGATTGGAGCTCGCATCAGCTGCTCGACAATCCGCGCGACGTGCCGTGGCGCACCGGCCTTGGCGTCGCGATCTTCGTCTTCGCGTTCGCCTTGACGTCCGCGGGCGGCGACGACGTCCAGGCCCGCTACATGCACGTCAACATCACCACGATCGTGACCTTCTATCGCGTCTTCTGCATCGTCGGACCGATCCTCGGCTTCTTCGTCGCTTTTGCGATGGCGAAAGAATTGCGCGAGCGCGCCGGCGTGCATAAAGCGCCGCGCATTCGGCTGCGCCGCAACGTCCAAGGCGGATTCGAAGAGGAGCCGCTGCCGTGAACGCGATTTCCAAAGCGGCGCTTTTCCTCGCGGCCGCGGTGCTCGCCGGAATTGCGGCGGTCGGACCTCCGCTCGACCGCCTCGCCGACACGTCGTTCGCGTGGCACATGGTGCAGCATCTCGCGCTGTTCTATGTGGTGACGCTTTTGCTTCTGCTGGCACGGCCATTCGACGTCCTCGCGCGAATCGCCGGAAAGCGCTCGACCGCGGCGTTCGTTCGCATCACGCGCCCGCTTGGAGTGCTGGCGCTGCCGCCCGCGGCATTGGTCATCTTCGTCACCACGCTGTGGGCAACGCACTTTTCACCGCTCTACGAGCTTGCGTTGGAGCATCCGTGGGCGCACATCGCCGAACACGCGCTCTACGTGGCAGCCGGCGTCGCCTTCTGGCTTCCCGTCGTCGCACCGCCGCCACTTCGCCCGCTCGGCTATCCCGCGCGATTGCTTTATCTCGTCGTCGCACTGCCGCAAGGCGCACTTCTCGCCATGGTCATCGCAAGCGCCCGCGAGCCTCTCTACTCGCATTACGCCGCTGCCGCCGGCTCGCGCGCGGCTGCGCTTGCTGATCAAGGCAACGCCGCGGCCGCGATGTGGATACTGGGAGGCCTTGTGGTGCTCGGCGCCCTCCTGATCACCACTGCCGCCTGGGCGCGCCGCGAGGCCGAGCAGACTCCCGCACAAGCTCAATCACGCAGAACCCCAGTGCGTCCAGATCGATCGCGAAGCCTACTTCGAGTTTTCGCGCGTCCAAGCTCTCGCGCTCGATCCATTCACCGATCAAGCTCGTGAAATAGCAGGTCGGTGGAGTAAAATTTGTCGATTGCTTGCTTTAGAGGGCCGCTCCTCCTAGCCGCCAATTCGCTTCGGCGTGCTCACGCTTGCAATCGAAACGTCCTGCGACGACACTGCCGCGGCAGTCGTTCGCGATGGGCGCGACGTGCTCTCGAGCGTTGCGACCAACCAAGACGCCTTTCATGCGAAGTACGGCGGCATCGTTCCCGAAATCGCCAGTCGCCGACACGTCGCCTTGCTCTCCGCAGTGGTCGAAGACGCGCTGCAGAGAGCGCGCGCGAGTTTTGCGGATCTCGACGGGATCGCGGTAACACGTGGTCCCGGTTTGATCGGCAGCCTTGTCGTCGGCGTTGCCGCGGCAAAGGCCTACGCTTTCGCGTTGCACCGGCCGCTGTATGCGCTCAATCATCTGCACGGCCACGTCTTCGCGCCCTTCCTCGACCGTTCGGAGGCGCCGCCCTATCCGTTCCTCGCGCTTTTAGTTTCGGGCGGACATTCGCAGCTCGTTGCCGTGCAGTCGGCAACGCGCATGCAGGTACTCGGGCGCACGCACGATGATGCTGCAGGCGAAGCCTACGATAAGACCGCGCGGCTTCTCGGTCTGCCGTATCCGGGCGGCCCCGCGCTCGACGCGTTGGCACAACGCGGTAATCCGCGTGCCTACGCCTTTCCCCGCCATCGGCCCGCCGCCGACTCGCTCGATCTTTCGTTTTCAGGGCTCAAGACGTCGGTGCGTTACTTCTTAGAATCGCAAGCCGGCCG
>DATDIA010000148.1:0-5862 GCA_036521295.1 Candidatus Cybelea sp.
CAACGACAACAACTGGGCGAGCGGACTATCCGGCCTCGCATCGAGTTCGTACATACACGCCACGCTTTGGAAAAATGGCGGCTCACCAATCGACCTCGGTACGCTCGGCGGCCCGAACAGCGCCGTTGAATGGCCTGTCAAGAACGATCGGGGTTTAATTTCCGGCATCTCGGAAACCGGCGCCAAACAACGCCTGGGAGAGATTTGGTCGTGTGCGTCGGGCTTTTTCCCTCAACCACCGAGCGGTCACATCTGCCGCGGGTTCGCTTGGCGAAACGGCAGGATGACAAAGCTGCCGACCCTTGGGGGCAATAACGGTTTTGCGGCGGGCGCCAACAACTTTGGGAAGATCGTTGGCTGGGCCGAAACGCCCCGGCACGACTCCACGTGCACCAGCCCGCAAGTCCTCGGCTTTGAAGCGGTCGTCTACGACATCTCAAAGCGAAAGATTAGTCAGTTGCCGCCTTATGGCCGCGACAAGGACGGCGCCGCGACCGAAATCAACGACCGCGACCAAGTTGTCGGTATTTCCGGTAAGTGCGATCAGGCCGTCGGCCGATTCACCGCTCACCACGCCGTTATGTGGGATCGCGGCAGGATCGTGAATCTCGGCACTCTCGGCGGCGTCGCTTGGAACACGCCCATGGCCATCAACAACAAAGGCGAGGTCGTTGGCTTTTCGGATCTGGCCGGCGACCAAAACGGCACGCCGAACTTCCATGCGTTCATATGGACGAAACGCCACAGGATGATCGATCTCGGCACCCTTCCTGGCGACGCCTACAGCGAGGCTCTGGGAATCAATCAAGCGGGGCAGATTGTAGGCGTTTCATATGGGGTCAGCTTCTCTACCTCGCGTGCCTTCATCTGGCAGAACGGCAAGATGACCGATCTCAACTCGCTCGTTCACTCCGGTTCGCGGCTCTATCTGCTCTTCGCCAACGACATCAACGAGAACGGCGTCATTGCAGGCGGCGCGTGCGTCTTGGTGAGTGGGTCGTGCGGGAGTAACGCACCCGCGTTCATGGCCACTCCTACTGCGGGCGACGATCGCTCATCAGCGAGTTCGCTGCAGGGTACCGTCGCGCAGCCCAAGCTGCCCGAGCAACTGCGCCAGTTGTTGCGCAATCGACTCCTGATGCCGTAATGCGCCACCGAGGCTCCCTTCTCGCCGCAATGATCCTGTGTTTTCTACCCCTGCGGGCGATCGCGGCCTGTGACGCGCCGGTCTACCGAGAGTTCGACTTCTGGCTCGGTAACTGGCGCGTCACCGACGCGCGTGGCAAGCTGCTCGGTTTCGACACGGTCACCAAACGCCTGGGCGGCTGCGTGATCTACGAGGAGTACCGCGACGCGAACGATCCCAGCGTGGGAATCGGGCTCACCGGTTACGGCTTGCGTCCGGGTCAATGGCATCAAGACTTTATGGACGACGCAGGCTTTGTGCTTGCTTTGGACGGCTCGCTGCAATCCGGGCGTATGGTGCTGACCGGCACCGATTACGTCGGTGGTATGACGCGCTTGAATCGCGGCGTTTGGAGCCGGCACGGAGACGCCGTCGAAGAACTGTGGACCAGTTCGACCGATGGCGGAACAACTTGGAAAATACGCTTCGACGGTTGGTTCCACCATTTGCCCTGAAAAGGCTTGCGGGGAGTCACGATCGACCGGCTCATCGCGTTATGTCTAATTCGACATGTGGCAAGAACGCGAGTGGAGCCGGCACGAGGATCGCGAGATGGTCTTCCGCGTTCGCTCGAGCAGCGCGCAGCGCCACTGGAACGGTTTCGAGGCGATCGTTTATGAAGCGACCGCCGGCTTCTCGGAGCAGCAGTTCGTGCGGCATAACGTGAGCATGCAAGTCGGGAGACCTCTGCTGGTCACAAGCCGGTGCGACGGCCAAACCGTCCGCCGGCTGCAAGTACCCGGCGACGTCAAAATCGTTCCGCCGGGGGTGCCGCGCGTTTGGGAGACTGAATCGGCGACCATCAAGCTCTCGATGTACCTGAGCTCTCTGCTCATGCTCTCCGCCGCTGACGCGATGGGGGTCAATTCGGACCGCGTCGAGATTCCGCCGCAACTGCACGTTCGGGATCCGCGCATCGAGCACATCGGCTGGGCGGTCAAGGCCGAGCTGGAAGCATCCGAACCTTGGGGCCGCTTATACGGCGACAGTCTTGGCCTCGCGCTGGCGGCGCATTTGTTGCGAGGGTATCTGCCGGCTCGCCTTGCCGGAAGCGACGTCCGGCTCTCGCGACGACGCCTCCAGCGAGTCGTAGATTACATCCACGACCATCTGAGCCAGGACCTATCGCTCGCGGAACTCGCGCAGCTCGTCGATATGAGCCCGTCGCACTTCAAAGTTATTTTCAAGCAATCTATGGGCTTACCAGTCCACCAGTACGTAATCCGGAGTCGCGTCGAATACGCAACCGATCTGATCGCTCACGGGAAGCTCTCCCTAAGCGACGTCGCTCTCCAGGCGGGTTTTGCCAACCAAAGCCACATGGCGCGGTCGATGAAACGCCTCACCGGCGTTACCCCGAGCGCCATCCGCTGCTAGCGGAGGTTACGCCTGAGCTAGCTGCTCGTATTTACGAAAAATAACGAGATAGCTCGTCGCGATGAATGCGATCGCGAATGCCAAGAGCGCGTCGCCGACCGCACTCGAGAGGCTCCCTCGGTTTGGTGCCGCCAAGCGAACGGCGTAGCGCAGCCCGAAGGCGACGACGAAAATCGCCAGCGTCACCCACGAGGAGCCGAGGTACATTACTCCGCGTCGCTCGGTCGGGCGCACCACGGTATGCACGCCGCGCAGAACCCCAAACGGAATGCCGGCTAGGGCGCCGATAAGTAATCCCAACGCGATCTCAAACGGGGGCGCCGGATTGAGCATGTTGTTGGCGTAGATCACCCACGCCGTTAGTCCGCACAGAACAATCGGCGTTAGCCACATACGCGTTACGCTGATTTTCTGCGGTCGTATCATGCGAACGGCAAGCAGCGCCACGACCACGACGAGCGGCAGCAGTTGCACCCACGACGGAACGCTTTGATCGTGCTGTGGCGTTACTTGATCTCCACCTTCGCGCCCGCGTCTTCGAGCTTTTTCTTCACTTGCTCGGCTTCGTCTTTAGTGACGCCCTCTTTGACGGCCTTGGGCGCGCTTTCGACGAACGACTTAGCCTCGGTGAGGCCGAGACTCGTGAGTTCCCGAACCGCCTTGATGACCTTGATCTTCTCCGGCCCGATTTCGGCCAAAATGACGTCGAACTCGGTCTTCTCGGCCTCCGGTGCGGGCGCGGCTGCGGGGCCAGCGGCCATCATCGCCATCGGCGCGGCCGCCGAGACGCCGTATTTTTCTTCAAGCTGCTTGACGAGGTCCGCCAGCTCGAGGACGGTGAGCTTGTCGATTTGTTCGATGAGTTCGGTAAGTGCCATGGTACGTCGTTATCCTTTTAAGCGTTGGAGGTTGCGCCGGCTTTTTGTTCGCGAATGCGCTCCAGCACGCGCACGAGGCCGCTCTGATTTCCCGAGAGCACCGTGACGAGACCTCGGATCGGATTGGCCAGCGTGCGCACGAGCATCGCGATGAGTTCGCTTTTCGGCGGAAGTTTCGCGAGCTGGTCGACCTGCCGCGCATCGACGACCTGACCATCGATGTAAGCGGCCTTGACGGCCACCCGCTTGACGGTGTCGCTAAATGTCTTGAGAGCCTTGGCCGGAGCCACGGGATCGGCACCGGCGAAGACAATTCCAGTCGGACCGGCGAGAACGCTCTCGAACCGAGTGGCTAGCTCGCCGCCCGCGATGCGAAAGAGCGTGTTCTTGACGACCGAATAGCTGTTTCCGTCTTTGCGAAGCTCGCCGCGCAGCCGAGTAATCTCATCGACGGTCAACCCGGTATAATCGGTCAGAAAGAGACTCTTCGCCGCGGCAAGCTTCTCGGCGAGGTCTGCGATGGCGGCTTCTTTACGAGCGGTCGGCATGCGTTGTCGTTTCCAGCAAAAGCGAGTGCGGCTAAAGAAAAGCGCCCCGGTGAGGCGCTTCATTCAAAGCTCGCATCGTCTGCGCGATGGAAAGCTCGTCGTAACTGCGTCCTCGGTATCCTTCGACTATGCTGCGGACTTCGGCGCTTCGCGCCTCCGGCCTAACGCGGTCAAAATTAAGGCCTTGCGGCCGGCTACGGTCTTTGGAGCCGTCGGCTAGACTACCACAGGATTGCCCGGGAACGCAAGAGTTTGCTGAAAAACGCTACGGTGACCCCGCCCGGCATAGCTTTGGAGCGTCAACATGAGTGCCTTCGATTATCTAACCGTCCTGGTATCGATCGTGCTTGGGCTCGCGATCGCAAACGTTCTTACCCGGCTCGCGAGTGTCATTACGGCACGCGAGCGCGTAGATTTCTATTGGCCGCCGGTCGCCTGGGGCATATTCCTCTTCTTCATTGCGGTGCAGCACTGGTGGGCCGAGTGGGGCGTGCGCCACACGACCACCTGGAACTTCGGCACCTTTTGGCTACAACTGCTCACCCCGGTCGATCTCTTCTTGCTCTCCGCACTCGTTCTGCCCGAGCGCGAGGAAAACGGCAAACTCGATCTCGGCGTCTGGTACTTTCGCAACCGTGCCTGGTTTCTCGGCTTCCTGTTTTTCCTACCGGCACTCGGCATAGCCGAAGAGGTCGCGAGAACGGGGCATATGGCATCGCGGCTCAACTTAGCGTTCCTGGTCGCTTTCGAGGTCGTCATCGCGATCGCATATATCCTCAAGTCGCGAAAAGCGCAGGAGTGGCTCACCGCCCTGGCAATGGTAATGACGTTCGCCTACGTCGTGCTTCTCTATCTCCGTTTGCCGGGTTAGGCCGTTGCTTTGACTCGATTCGGATCGAGCTTCACGCCGGGGCCCATCGTGCTTGCTAGCGTCACGCTGCGAAGATAGGTCCCCTTCGCCGCTGATGGCTTGGCCCGAACGATCGCATCGAGCAGCGTGGTGATGTTTTCGATCAAGTGCGCTTCGTCGAAGCTCGCCTTCCCAACGATCGTGTGAATGATGCCGGCCTTGTCGAGACGGAACTCGACCTTGCCGGCTTTGATGTCGCGAATCGCACCGCCGACGTTGGGCGTCACCGTTCCGGCTTTGGGGTTCGGCATCTTCTGTGCGAGGATGCGTCCGAGCTCCTTACCGACTTGCGCCATCATGTCCGGCGTCGCGACGGCCACATCGAACTCCATGAAGCCACCCTTTACTTTGTCGATTAAATCCTGATCGCCGACGATGTCGGCGCCGGCCTCCTGCGCCGCTTTCGCGTTGTCGCCTTTGGCAAAGGCAATGACCCGAACGGTGCGTCCGGTGCCGTGCGGCAAAAGCACGGTTCCGCGAACGCTCTGGTCGCTTTTCTTAGGATCGACGCCGAGGCGAACGTGCGCCTCCACCGTTTCGTTGAACTTGGCGTTGGCGTTCTTCTTCACGATCGCGATGGCTTCAGGCGTCGAGAACAGTCGCTTTTTGTCGAAACCGTCGGTTAACGCTTTGAAACGTTTGCCGTGATGTTGCGGCATCTCAAGCCTCCACGTCGACGCCCATCGAGCGCGCCGTTCCAGCAACGATCTTTTTGGCGGCGTCCATGTCGTTGGCGTTGATGTCCGGCATCTTCACCTTGGCGATCTCTTCGAGTTGTTTTTGGTTCAGCTTGCCCACCTTATTGCGGTTTGGTTCCTTGCTGCCGGACTCAATGCTAAGAGCCTGCTTGATGAGGAAAGACGCGGGCGGCGTCTTCGTGATAAAGCTGAACGTGCGGTCCTCAAAGACCGTGATTTCCACTGGAACGATCATTCCGGCTTGCGACGCGGTACGTTCGTTGTA
>DATDIA010000149.1:0-9604 GCA_036521295.1 Candidatus Cybelea sp.
TGAAGGGACTCTATAAAAAAGCGATCGCCGGCGAACTGGCGCACTTCACGGGCGTTTCAGATCCCTACGAAATTCCCGAGAATCCCGACGTCATCGTCGATAGCGAACGCGAAACGGTCGAAGTGAGCGTCGCGAAAATTCTTGCCGAGCTCGCGGAACGCGGCTACCTGCCCGCCGATCGCAAGGCGCCCGTCCTCAGCACAAGCTCCATGGAGGGCGTGATATGATCGCTCCTCACGGCGGGAAGCTGGTCAACCGAATCGTCGATTCCCCCGAGGCCGAACTCGAGTTGCGCGAACAGGCCAAAGGACTTCGCGGTCTTACGCTTACCGGTCGCGAGCTGAACGATCTGGCGTTGATCGGTATGGGCGCTTGCAGTCCGCTTACGGGCTTCATGACTCGCAAGGACTACGAGCCGGTCGTAACCTCTATGCGTTTGGCGAACGCGTTACCGTGGAGCATTCCGGTGGTGTTGGCGGCTGACAAGGAAGAAGCGCCCAGTCTGGGGTCCCGGGCAGCGCTCTACGACGGAGAAGGCGGCCTGCGGGGCATCATCGAGGTCGAGGACGTATTCGAATACGACAAGCTTACCGAAGCAAGGAACGTCTACCGCACCGATGACGAAAAACATCCGGGCGTCGCGGCGCTTTTCGAGCGCAAAAACGTGCTCGTCGGCGGCCCGGTTCGGTTGTTGACGTTCGAGCGCAATGCGGAGAGTCTCTCACCGTCCGAAACCCGCGCCGAGTTCGAACGGCGCGGTTGGAACACAATAGTAGGCTTTCAAACCCGCAACCCGGTGCACCGGGCGCACGACTATATTCAGAAGTGCGCGCTCGAGATGGTCGATGGATTGCTGCTGCACCCACTCGTCGGCGAGACAAAAGGGGACGATATCCCCGCCGACGTGCGCATGCGGTGCTATCGGACGCTACTGGAAAACTATTATCCGGCCGACCGCGTACTGCTTAGCACGCTCCCTGCGGCGATGCGATACGCCGGTCCCCGAGAGGCGATCTTCCACGCGATGATCCGCAAGAACTACGGTTGCACGCATTTTATCGTCGGACGCGATCACGCCGGCGTTGGCAGTTACTACGGAACCTACGACGCGCAGAAGATTTTCTCAGAGTTCGATCCCGGAGAATTGGGCATTATGCCGCTCAAATTTGAAAACAGCTTTTACTGCCGCCGTTGCCAGCAGATGGGCTCGAAGAAAACGTGCAATCACGATCCCGAGAACCACGTCTCGTTGAGCGGTACCAAAGTGCGAGAGATGCTCCGAGCGGGAGAGTTGCCCCCGCCCGAATTCTCGCGGCCGGAGGTCGCCAAGATCCTGATCGAAGCTTCGCGCGAACCCGCTTCGGCGTAACGCGCGAAACCCGCTTTAGGTACGTCTTAAACGACGTTCTGCTGCGCCGGCGCGCGGCGCTGATGGAGCGCGAACCGATTCCCTTCGGGGTCGCTGGCAAAGCACGTTATGCATCCCGGAAACTCATGCACGTCGCCGACTTCGACGCCGCTGGCTTTGAGCCGTTCGCGCATCACGCTCATGTCGTCCACTTCAAAGGCTGCGCCGGTGGAAGATCCGGGCTCGAATCCCAGTGGCTCGCCGTTCCCGATTCCAAATGTCACGTTTCCGACGTTGAACTCAATCCAGTGCTCGCCGAACGAATCGCCCGGCTGCAGGCCGAGCGTCTCGCTGTAAAAAGCGCGCGCACGCGGGATGTCCCGCACGGAGTAGGCGAAAAACGCAATATCTTTGACCATCGGCGGACCCTCCAGCTCGTGCCGATTGCATGCAGAGGCGGTGGAACCCTAGCGCTCGAAAGGGGGAGCCTCCCAGCGTACGACCGGCCAAGGAGCGCATTCATGCTCGTGCTCAGCCGAAAGGCGAATCAGTCCATCATGATCGGCAGCGATATTCGCATTCTCGTTGTCGGCCTCGATGGCGATCAGGTAAAGCTCGGAATCGAGGCACCGCGTGACGTGCCGGTCCACCGCTTTGAAATTTTCGCCGAAATCCACCGCGTCGGTGCGTCTGCCGTTTCATCAAGCAAGCTAAGCTCGGTAGGAAAAGCGTCCAACGAGGCCGATATAAGCCGCGATGCCGACCGCAACTGAAATGGCCGCTTATCTTGTGGTTTCCGGCGAGGCCATGACTCGTCCGTGACCTGGGAATACGCCCTAGTCGGATTCGTCGTCGGGGCGTGCATCGCGTATAGCGGTGTCGGTGCGGGCGCCCTCACGACCCCGCTTCTCGTTCTCTTGCTCGGCGTCAGGACGGACACGGCGATCGGTTCGGATTTGCTCTTCGCGCTCGGAACGAAGCTGGTCGCAATGATCGCCCACTTCCAGAGGCGGACGGTTTCAGTGCCGGTGCTCTGGCGCTTGTCCTTGGGCGGCCTGCCCGGCGCTATTATCGGCGTCGTCGTGAGCGCGCAAATGCACCGGATTCTCGATATTCACCAGCTCGAGCACGTGCTGCGCATTGCCGTCGGGGCCGCGTTATTGGTTTCGGCCGCCGCAATCATCTTCAATCGCGGGCTTGCGGGCGATCGTGTCCAGATACCTGATAGCGAGCTTCCGACGTTCCAAATGGTTGCCATTGGTTTCTTTGTAGGTCTCACCGTTAGCATTACGTCGATTGGCGCCGGCTCGCTGACCCTGCCGCTCCTGCTCCTGATTGCCCCATCGTTTGCATTGCGGCGCCTCGTTGGCACGGACGTGGCCTTCGCAATCGTCGTCCTCGTGCCATCGCTGCTCGGCCACTGGCAAATCGGCGACGTTAATCCTAGGATTGCGGGATTGCTCCTGATTGGATCGGTACCGGGAGTCTTCGTCGGATCGATGTTGGTCACGAGGCTTCCGGAACGCTGGTTCCGCGGCGCGCTCGCGGGCGTGCTTTTCATCGTCGCCCTGTTTTTACTGCCGATTCACTTCCCGCACTCCTGACCGCTCTGCGCCGCCGCCCGGTCACGCGCGACAAACTCGCCCGCACGAAAGAGGCTCTCGAAGGTACCGGCGTCGCTCCACCATCCGGGTATGACGTCGTAGCAGAGGTCGCCTTCCCGAATGTAACGGTTGTGAACGTCGGCGATCTCGAGTTCCCCGCGTTGCGAGGGCATCAGCGACTTAATGAAGTCGAAGACGCGCCGGTCGAACATGTAGATGCCGGTGACGGCGAAGCGGCTCTTCGGACGCTCTGGTTTCTCCTCGATCTCGACAATTCGATCGTCTTGCAAGACCGGCACGCCGAAACGCTGGGGATCGTCGACTTCTTTCAAGAGGATGCGCGCGCCGGAGCTCTGCGCCTGGAATTTACGAACGTAAGGCGCGATGTCATCCTGGAGGATGTTATCGCCCAGGACGACCACGATGCGCTGGCCTTCCGCGAAATGTTCGCAGAGTCGCAACGCATCGGCGATGCCGCGCTCTCCTTCTTGATAGGCGTAGTAGATGTTGTTGAGTCCGAACTCTGCGCCGTTGCCGAGGAGGCGAAGAAAGTCGCCCGCGGAGTTGCCGCCCGTCACGAGCATGATCTCCCGAATTCCCGCACGGCAGAGCGTGTCGAGAGGATAGTAGATCATCGGCCGATCGTAAACCGGCAGAAGGTGCTTATTGGTAACCTTCGTGAGCGGTCGCAACCGCATGCCGAGGCCACCGGCGAGAACGATGCCTTTCATTCTAATGCCTCGGCACTTCGCGCCTCGGCTGGCACTTCGCTCCGATTTCGACACACGCTGCGCTGCGCCGAAATCTGCGCTGCGTGCCCCCACGCCGCCTCACGCGTCGTGGCCCCCCCTGATGCCTCGGCACTTCGAAACTCGGCTCCACGCCCCCGCGCCGACTACGCGGCGCGGGCCCCCGATTCTCCTGACGGAGCGTCGCCGGGACCTTACCGGTCATGATGCTGACCTTTCAAAGGGCGCCACCAAGCCTCGTTGGCGCGGTACCAGTCGATTGTTCGAGCGATGCCTTCCTCGAATGGAACGTTCGGACTCCATCCGAGGGCGCGCAGCTTGTCGGAGTTGACCGCGTAGCGACGGTCGTGACCGAGGCGGTCCTTGACGCGCGCGACGTGCGTTTCCATCGATCGCCCGCAGCGTTGCACGAGCGTGCGCGTGAGCTCCAGGTTGGTGCGCGGCGTCTCGCCGGAAATATTGTAGACATTACCGACTTCGCCCCTTTCGAATATCTCGAGAATCGCGCGAGCGTGGTCTTCCACATAAAGCCAATCGCGAATTTGCAGGCCGTCGCCGTAAAGCGGGACCGGGAGATCGTCGATCAAGTTCGTGACGAAGAGCGGGACGATCTTCTCCGGGTATTGGTGCGGACCGTAGGTATTGCTGCCGCGCGTAATTAGCACCGGCGCTCCGTATGTCGCGTGATAGGCAAGGACAAGTAAGTCGCCCGCGGCCTTGCTTGCCGCATACGGGCTGCGCGGGCACAGCGCATCGGTCTCGAGAGATTCGCCGTGGGCGACGTTACCGTAGACTTCGTCGGTTGATACCTGAAGGTAGCGCGGAATCGTGAGCTCACGGAGAGCCTGCAATAACGTATGGCTTCCGAGCGCATCGGTGCGCAGAAATATTTCGGGATCGACGATGGACCGGTCCACGTGTGTTTCGGCCGCGAAGTTGAGGATCGCATCCACTCCTTGCGCCACTGCGGCGCGCACCGCGATCGGGTCGGATATGTCCCCCTTGACGAAGTGGTACCGAGGATGTCCTTGCAGATCGCGAAGATTTGAAGGATTGCCGGCATACGTCATAGCGTCGAGATTGACGATTTCGAGCCGCGCCCGCTCCCGCAAGGCGAGCCGGATGAAGTGAGAGCCGATGAAGCCCAAACCACCCGTTACGAGCCAGCGCATGCCGCGCGCCTTCGGCGCGGCCCTTGGAGGGTCCGCGGTCTCGTGTTATAATCGCGCGGTTGTCCAATTTCACCTCGCATGGACGCGGGGTGGCGATGGCTCCGAGACGCGACCGCAATGCCAGGGATGGGCGGCGGCCGGGAGCCAGAAAGGTTAGACTATGACCGTCGTTACCATGAGGGAGCTCTTGGAAGCGGGCGTTCACTTCGGCCATCAAACGCGCCGATGGAACCCCAAGATGAAGCCGTTCATCTTCCAAGAGCGCAATGGCATTTACATTATCGATCTCGCGCTAACCGTGCAGCGCCTGCGCGAAACGTACGATGTCGTGAAACAGCTCGCGCGGGAAGGCCGCGTGATTCTCTTCGTCGGAACCAAGAAACAGGCGCAAGACGTCATTCGGGAGGAGGCGGAGCGCGCCGGGACCTTTTACGTCAACCAGCGATGGCTCGGCGGCACGCTAACGAACTTCGCGACCATTCAGAAACGCATCGCGCGCTTGCGCGAACTCGAGAACATGAAGTTACAGGGCGATTTCGAGCGGCTTCCCAAAAAAGAGGTCGCGAAGCTTCAGGACGAGATGAATCGCCTCGAGCGCTTTCTGGGTGGAATCAAGGACATGCATCGATTACCCGATGCGCTCTTCGTCGTGGATCCAAAAAAAGAACGGATCGCGGTCTTGGAAGCGCGCAAGCTCAAAATCCCCATCATCGCGGTGATCGACACAAACTGCGATCCCGACGAAATCGACTACCCGATTCCGGGAAACGACGACGCGATACGAGCGGTCAAGCTGATGGTCGGCAAGATTGCGGACGCGATCATCGAGGGGAAGACCGAGACCGAGAGCGCGTACGACGAGGGCGTCTACGAGGCGTCGGCGCAAGAGTTGGTGGAGGAGGTCCCGTCGACCATGGCCGAGGCCGGCCTTTGATTTCCTATCAGCCTAAGCCGGAGGAGATCAAGGCGCTGCGTGAAGAGACGAGCGCACCCATGATGGATTGCCGCAAAGCGCTCGTCGATGCGGCGGGCGACGTGGAGCGAGCCAGGGCGATTCTTCTCGAGCGCGGTGCCGCCCAGGCTGCAAAGAAGGCCGGGCGCACCGCCGACGAAGGGCTGGTCACGAGCTATATCCACGCCGGCGGCAAGATCGGCGTCCTCGTGGAGGTGAATAGCGAAACCGATTTCGTCGCTCGAAATCCAAAGTTTGTCGAACTCTCGCGCGACATTGCCATGCACATCGCGGCGATGGCACCGCAGTATCTCGACCGCGAGAGCGTGCCGCCCGACGTGGTCGAGCGACTGCGCGCCGAGTTCCGGGCCGGCGTTCCTCCCGAAAAGTCACCGGAGATCGGCGAACGAATCATCGAAGGAAAGCTGACGAAATGGTTCGAGGAGCACTGCTTGCTCGATCAGGCGTTTGTCAAAGACGACTCGATGAGCGTCGGCGACTTGATCTATCGCACGGTAGGAGCGCTCGGCGAAAAAATTCGCGTGCGGCGCTTTGTACGATACGTGCTTGGTGAGTAAGGTGGGCGGCCCGCGATTCGCGCGTGTCCTTTTGAAGATATCGGGCGAGGCCTTTGCCGGAAACGGCACCGGCGTCGACGTGAATACCACCGACGCCATGGCCGAGCAGATCGCCGAAGTGAGGCGCGCGGACGTCTCCGTCGCGATCGTCGTGGGCGGTGGAAACATTTGGCGCGGCAAGGTGCACGAAGAGGCCGGCATGGACCGCGCAACGGCCGACTACATGGGCATGCTCGCGACCGTCATCAATGCGTTGGCCCTGCAGGACTCCTTAGAGCGGATGGGCGTTCCGTCACGCGTTCAAACGGCAATCGCGATGCACCAGATCGCCGAGCCGTACATCCGGCGACGGGCGATTCGCCACCTCGAGAAGGGTCGCGTCGTCATTTTCGCTGCTGGAACCGGCAATCCGTACTTCACGACCGACACGACCGCGGCATTGCGTGCTGTCGAAGTGAATGCTGAGGCTATCCTCAAGGCTACGAAAGTCGATGGAATTTACACTGCCGACCCGAAAAAAGATCCGCTTGCGACTCGCTTCGAGCGACTTGAGTACATACAAGTGTTGCAGCTTGGCTTGGAAGTCATGGATTCTACGTCGATGGCGCTCTGTATGGATAATGCATTACCCGTGATCGTTTTCGACATGTCCGTTCCGGGAAACATCCGCCGCGTGATTTGGGGCGAACCGATCGGCACGTACGTTGGGCGCCCGGAAGCAGCCTCCGTGGGGAGTTCTTAGCTTGACCGATTCGTATTTCAACGAAATCGAGGCGAGAATGCAAAAATGCGTCGAGGCGGCGCGCGGCGAGTTTGCATCGGTTCGCACCGGCCGAGCAGCGCCCGCGCTGCTGGACCGGCTCATGATAGAAGCGTATGGTCAATCGATGCCCCTCAAACAAGTAGCCGGCGTTTCGACTCCGGACTCGCGGATGCTTTTGATCACCGCTTGGGATAAAGCGCTCGTCCCGGCAATTCGCAAAGCGGTCGAGAAGAGCGATCTCGGATTGACGCCCAACGTCGACGGCACGGCGATTCGGCTTGCGATCCCGCCGTTGAACGAAGAACGGCGCCGCGACCTCGCCAAGCTGGTGAAGAAGAAGGCCGAGGACGGCCGCATCGCTGTGCGCAACGTGCGGCACAAGGCGCATGACGAGCTCAAAGCGCAACTGAAATCTCACGACATCACCGAAGACGACAACAAGCGCATGCAAGAGTCGCTGCAGCGGCTTACGGATCGGTACGTCAAGGAAATCGACGAGCTCGTCACCGCTAAAGAAAAAGAGATTATGGAAGTGTGAACGAGGATTTCGTGCTCGTGCCGGAGGTGCAGGCGCGCCGTGCTCTGCGAGGACGGCGTATACGTTTGCGCGTTCTCGCCCCTTATGGCAGGTGGATCGGTTGCGGGGCGCTCCGCGTGCTCCGCTTGAAGATCGATGAACCCGTCGCCCTTCGACCAGACCAGGATGACGCGGGGCAAGATGACCGGGAAGTGGAGCTGACGGTCGGATACGAGTCGTATCAGCCGTGAGCATGTCGCTGGCCGCCGGCGTCCGCGCCGACCTCGATTTGCCGAATCTCCCGCGGCACGTTGCGATCATCATGGACGGGAATCGTCGCTGGGCAAAAGAGCGGGGCATGCCCGCGATCGAGGGACACCGCAGAGGCATGATCGCGCTGCGTCACGTGACGCGCGCCGCCAGCGATCTTGGGATCGACGTCCTTACGGTCTACGGATTCTCGACGGAAAATTGGAACCGCGATGCGCGCGAGATCTCGCTGCTTTTCGAGCTCTGCGTGTACTTCGCGCGCAACGAGCTGATCGAGCTCCGTCGCAATAACGTCCGCGTTCGCGTCATGGGTGAGTGGGAGTCGCTCCCGGCTGCACCGCGAGGGGCGCTCTCCCACCTGCAATCCGAAACGTCGGCCAACAACGGCCTGCTTCTGAATCTGGCCGTGAACTACAGTTCCCACGCCGAACTCGAACGAGCCGTTCGAGCGATCGCGCGCGACGTTGCTCGGGGCGCGGTCGCTCCCGAGAGTATCGACCAAGGCGTTATCGGACGGTATCTCTACACGGCGGATCTCCCAGAGCTCGATCTGCTGATTCGCCCAGGCGGCGAGCACCGGCTCTCGAACTTTCTACTCTACCAGGCCGCGTACGCCGAGCTCGTGATGACCGACGTCTATTGGCCCGACTTCTCGAAGGATGATTTCGTACGAGCGTTGATCGAGTTTCAACAGCGGGAACGGCGCTTCGGCGCGACTTGACCGAACGACGCATCGTCGTCGGTTTGATCCTCGCCGCGGTCGGGCTTAGCTGCGTTCTCGTTCCCTGGGCCTTCTACGCGCTCATCGTCGCGATTGGTCTTGCGAGCATTTACGAATTTAACTACCTCTGTGCGATCAAGGGCCAGCCCCTCGAGTACTCGGTTGCCATGCCCGGGGTCTGCGCCTACATAGCGATGGCCGTCTTTGGTCTGTTGCACAAGTGGGAGGGAGTGCTGCTGGCGGCCATCGTAATCGCCGCGTTTGCGATCGGCATGTACGGGGAGCAGAAGGGATACTTCGCACGCACCGCCTACACGCTGCTCGCCGTTCTTTACATCGGCAAACTTCTGACGTACTTCGTCTTTATCCGTCAGATACCGGGCGACGGCATATGGCTTACCTTTTACGTTATCGTAATGATCGCCCTCACCGACACATTCGGCATGCTCGTCGGCACAAGTCTCGGGCGTCGGCGCCTGACGAAGATTTCGCCGAACAAGACCGTTGAGGGCTCGGTGGGATCACTAACGATCGTGGTCATCGTCGCGACGGCCGCGACCTGGCTTCCGCAGCTCCATCTCCAATGGTGGCAGGGAGCCGCGCTCGGATTTGCCACGAGCGTCGCGGCGCAAGGTGGCGATCTCGTCGAGTCGGCATTCAAACGGGATGCCGGCGTGAAGGACGCGGGGGCGATGATCCAGGGCCACGGCGGCGTTCTCGACCGCTTTGATTCGTACTTGTTGGGCGGCGTCGGCTTTTACGCGACGCTTCACATTCTCGGTATTCTCCAAGTTTAGCGATGGCGCGAAAAAGAGTCGCGATCTTAGGATCGACTGGATCGATTGGCACTCAAGCGCTGGATGTGATCGAGCGTCACCGCGATGAGTTCGAAGTCGTGGGGCTCGCGGCCGGGCGCAATGTCGAGCTGCT
>DATDIA010000150.1:0-14806 GCA_036521295.1 Candidatus Cybelea sp.
ATCGTCGACGTTCGTTATAACCGCGGCGGTCACGTATCGCCGTTGCTGCTCGAGAAACTCGCACGCAAGCGGATTGGGTACGACGTGCCCCGTTATGGAGCGCCGGTCCCCTATCCGCCCGAGTCGGTCGGCGGCCCGATCGTCGCGCTGACGAACCAATTCGCGGGTTCCGACGGCGATATCTTCAGCCACTCGTTTAAACTGTACAAACTAGGTCCGCTGGTCGGCAAGCGTACCTGGGGCGGCGTCATCGGCATCGATCCGTACCATCACCTCGTCGACGGCACACTGACCACGCAGCCGGAGTTTTCCTTCTGGTTCGTCGACGTCGGTTGGGGCGTGGAGAATTACGGTACCGACCCGGATTACGATGTCGACATCGCGCCGCACGACTATCGCGACGGCAAGGATCCACAGCTCGAGGTCGCGCTCGAATTGATGAACCGCGCCCTCGAAGGGTACGTCGAAATGCGTCCCGACCTCACAACGCGTCCATCGCTTCCGTTGCCTACGCTGGCGTGAGGGCGGCGCGCCCCATCTTTCTCGTGGCGGCCTTCGCGCTGCCGGCGATCGTCTACGTCGCAAGCGCTTCGACCGAGCCGGCATCCTGGGATACTGCCGAACTGCAGGGCGTACCGTACATTCTGGGCATCTCGCACCCGACCGGATTTCCGTTCTACGTTTTGCTCGGATACGCATGGTCGCACGTCATCGCGATCGGAACGGCGGCTTGGCGAATGAACGCGATGAGCGGCGTCGCGATGGCGGTCGCCGCCGCGGCCGCGTACGGCGTCGCGCTCGAGTTCGGCGCGAGTCTCCCCGTCGCACTCCTCGCAACACTCTGGTTTGCCTTCACGCAAACCGTCTGGGCGCATGCCATTCGAGCGGAAGCTCAGGATCTCGCGGTTGCGTGCTCCGCGCTCGCGATCTATCTCTTCCTGCGCTGGCTGCGCGGCGGCGCCGGCGCGTGCTTCGCCGTGGCCTTTGCGCTCTGCGGTCTCGGCATGTCTGCGCATCCAAACGCGCTCTGGATCCTTCCGGCACTTTTTATTGGCGCCGCGATCGCAAAGCGCCGTCCGCCGGTGCGACTCGCCGCAGTCTCACTCGCACTCGTCGCCGGCGGCCTCATGCTCTATCTCTATCTGCCGCTCCGATCGGAATACATCGTAACGCATCACCTGGATCCGGCCGCAGCGTTGCCGGGTGCGGGCGGCATCTTTTGGAACTACAACGATCCGCGAACGCTGCATGGGCTCGCGCTCGAGCTCACCGGAAGCGAATCGGAGACCCCCGGTTATTTTCTCGCATCGTTTAATCCCGTTCACGTGGAGGCCGCCCTTTGGGCGTTCATCAGCGGAATCCACGCGCAGTACGACGCCTCCGCGACACTGCTGATCTTTGGCGGATTCGTCGCTGCGTGGCGGCGCGATTGGCGCGCAACGCTCGTGCTCTGCATCGCGTGCACCGCGGCATTACTCTTTTCGGTCGTCTATCCAAACGAGAGCGATGTTGGGCGCTATCGATTGCTCGCGGCTTGGCTTGCGGTTCCATTACTCGGCGCGCTCACGCCGCAAGCGACGCGCGGCTTTTCGCTCCTATGGCACGGGTTGTTGATCGTTTATCTGGCAGCCGGCGCAACGTTGGCCTTCGATCGGCAGCACGGCTTCTTTGCGCATGCCCCCGCTGAGGGAGGCCGCTGGGTTATTAATGCGGTGCGCCCCTACGTACCGCCCGGCAGCGCGATCGTCAGCGATTGGCTCGACGCCACGTCGCTCGCCTATGGAGCCTACGTTGACGGCTCGCTTCCAGGGCGCATCGTCGTTTCGGACGACAAGTTGCGCGTAGCTCTTTACCAGCGCTGGGCGCAGGCGCGCCCCGTTTTCGTGCTGGTCGATCCGCACGACGTTTCAGCACTCCCCGGTACCCGCGATTACGCGACCCTCGATGCCTACCACGAGCTCTTCGCGGTCAAGCCCTGAGCGTGCGTGGATAAGATTCTTGACTTTAGTTTCAATGTAGGCGTATATGGTAAATAATCGGTCCAAGATTGTTCCCTGTGCCATCCAATATGAGCCGAGAGCAATCCAGACCAATCCAAATATACCCAATGCACGGAGGAGCAATGAGCAACAACGGCCGGGCCCCCACCCTCGAGCAACGTTGGTCGAGCGACGATCGTTGGAAAGGCGTCGAGCGCCGATACAGCGCCGACGCGGTGTTGCGCCTGCGCGGGAGTTTCATCCCCGAGCAGAGCTTCGCGCGAATGGGCGCGGAGAGGCTCTGGAGCGAGCTCAAGGGCGACGTGCCCGTGACGGCCCTCGGAACCCTCACAGGAAATCAGGCCGTTCAGGCCGCCCGCGCCGGGTTGCGCGCCCTCTATTGCAGCGGCTGGCAGGTCGCTGCCGACGCGAATCTCGCCGGCGAGATGTATCCCGATCAGAGCCTTTATCCCGTCAATAGCGTTCCGGCTTTGGTCGAGCGGCTCAATAACGCGCTCTCGCGCCTTGACCAGATCGAGTCTCTGGAGGGACGTGGCGGCATGCATTGGTACTTGCCGATCGTCGCCGATGCTGAAGCGGGTTTCGGCGGCGCACTCAACGTTTTCGAGCTAATGAAAGCACTGATACGAGCCGGCGCCGCCGGCGTGCACTTCGAAGATCAGCTCAGCTCGGAAAAAAAGTGCGGCCACTTAGGCGGCAAAGTGCTGATTCCTACGCAGCAGGCAGTGCGGCATCTGCTGGCCGCGCGGCTTGCTGCCGACGTGCTCGACGTACCAACGATCCTCATTGCACGCACGGACGCGAACGCCGCCAAGCTCGTGACGAGCGACGTCGATCCGAGCGATCGCAGTTTTCTCACCGGGGAACGCACGCCCGAAGGGTTCTACGTTACGAAGGCCGGCATTGAGGCATGCATCGCACGCGGCTTGGCCTACGCGCCCTATGCCGACTTGCTTTGGATGGAAACGTCGGAGCCGAGTCTCGACGAAGCACGCCGGTTCGCCGACGCCATCCACGCGAGCTATCCCGGCAAACTGCTCGCCTACAACTGCTCTCCGTCGTTCAACTGGAAAAAGAAACTGGATACGTCCACGATTGCAGCCTTCCAAGATCGGCTCACTGCGATGGGTTACAAGTTCCAGTTCGTGACGCTCGCCGGTTTCCACGCGCTCAACCACAGTTTCTTTAGCCTCGCGCATGACTATAAGGCCCGCGGCATGACCGCGTATGCCGAGTTCCAGGCCAAAGAGTTCGCGAGTGAAGCGTGCGGATATACTGCGACGCGCCACCAGCGCGAGGTCGGTACGGGTTACTTCGACGAAGTCGCAAACGTCATCGGCGAGGGCAAGGCGTCGAC
The DNA here is from genome assembly GCA_036521295.1 of Candidatus Cybelea sp. GTDB lineage: Bacteria > Vulcanimicrobiota > Vulcanimicrobiia > Vulcanimicrobiales > Vulcanimicrobiaceae > Cybelea. The sequence continues at coordinate 3,358 of DATDIA010000150.1, forward strand.
GACGGCCTTGGGTGAGTCCACCGAAGCCGAACAATTTTACGAAACGGCGAAAGGGCGTGCCGGCATAGCATGAACGTCGCTCCGGCCGGGTTTGCGATCGAGCGCGATTTGCCGGCCGGATTTGCCGACTTTTACGTGCGGCTGCACCGGCGATTCACGCCGGCACGCGACGCGCTCGTGCAGGCGCGAAAGGATCGGCTGGCACGGGCGCTCGCCGGCGATCTGCCAACCTATTTGCCCCAGTCGGAAGCAACGCGGTCGTCCTGGCGCATCGAGCTGCCCGCATGGTGCGCGGATCAGCGCAATCAGATGACCGGCCCGGCTGACGATGCGGAGCTGTGCGTGAAAATGCTCAACTCCGGCGCACCGGGCGTTATGCTCGATCTCGAAGATTCGATGGCCAATACGTGGGATCACCTCATGCTCGGCCATCGCAACATCGTCGCCGCGCTCTACGGCGAGCTGACGTACGAAGATGCCAAGCGAGGCGGAACGGTCGGGATTAAACCGAGCGCGACGGTCGTGTGGAACCGCGTTCGCGGCCTCCACCTTTCGCAAGCCGGCGTCATTGCGCACGTTCCCACAAGCGCCTCGCTCTTCGACCTCGCGTTGCTGGTTTTTCGACTCGAATACGATCGGCTGCGCCATCCGCTCTGCATCTACATACCGAAATCGGAGTCGGCCGAAGAGGCGCGCTGGTGGAGTGAAGTCTTCGACGCGCTCATCGAGGCGAAGGGCTGGGATCGCGAATCGATCAAGGCAATGGCGCTCATCGAATCGCATCCGATCGCATATGAGATGGAAGAGTTCCTTTCTAACTTACGCGAGTACATTTTGGGTCTCAATCTCGGACGCTGGGATTACATGGCGAGCCTCATCCACTACAACCTCGAGGATCCGCAGTGGGTGCTGCCCGATCGCAATACCATACCGTTCGACGTTCCGTTTTTTCAGCGGGTGCGCACGCTATTACCCGAGATCGCGCACAAGCATGGTGCGCTTGCGATTGGAGGAATGACCGCGCTCTATCCCAGCCGTGAAGACCCGCAACTCAACGAGCGCGCGCTCGCGGTACTGCAACGCGACAAAGCCAACGAGGCCGCCTGCCTCATGGACGGCGCTTGGACGGGGCATCCCGATCAAAATGACATCGCCGTCGCGCAATTTCCGTATCCCAATCAGCTTGAAAATCAACCGGTGCTCGCAACGACGCATCCCGACTTGCGTCCGGCGCCAAGCGGCGTGGGCGCCAGATCAATCGAGGGAACGCGGGCGGCGGTTCGCACCGTCATTCGTTATCGCCACGGCGTCCTGGAAGGGCGCGGGGCAAGCCTGCTCGACGGATACATGGAAGACCTCGCGACCGACAGAATCTACCGTTTGATGATCGCGCAGCGCCTGCGTTATCCGGGGCCATACACTCCTGCTTCAATCGCAACGATGTTCGACGAGGAGCTCGCGCGGATTCTCGCCGAGCTGCCTGCCGAGACGAATGGAGAAACGCGCGGCCGGTATCGGAAGGCGCGCGAAATATCCGAAGCAATGATCCTGCGCGGCGCATTCGACCCAACGTAGGAGGCGTCCAGGTGCGCGTGCGCGTTGCCGCCATCGCCGCGCTGGTTACGCTCGTTTTGCATCTCGGCGCGAATCCGCATTACGGTTTTTTCCGTGACGAGCTCTACTTCATCATCTGTGGTTTTCACCCAGTGTGGGGATACGTCGATCAGCCGCCCGTCGTACCGCTCCTCGCGGCCGGTTCGCAACTCTTCGGACATTCGCTCTTCGCGCTGCGCGCGGTCGCGGCGATCTTTGCTGCCGCCGGCGCGTACGTCACATGTCTTCTTGCTTTCGAGCTCGGCGGCGGCGCCTTCGCTGCGGCGCTCGCGACGATCGCCTATCTCGCGGCCGGCGTGTTGGAAAGCTTCGGCGCCAAGGTCGGCCCGGATATGGTGGGGCTGTGGCTTTCGCCGCTCGCCGCGCTCTACGCGCTGCGCATCATCAAGCGCGCCGTCCGCGCTGGTGGATCGGGTTGGGCGCAGTCGTTGGCGTTGCGCTGGAGAGCAAATACAGCATACTCCTTTTGCGAGCGCGCTGATCGCCGGGCTGTTGCTGACGCCGCAGGGGCGCTCGAGGGTGCGGTCCGGGTGGTTCTTCGGCGGCGTGCTGCTCACGGTGCTGATCGCGCTGCCGAACTTTTTGTGGCCAGCCGCGCATGACTTTCCGATGTGGGAACTGCAGCGCAATGGCGCAAGCGGCAAGAACGTCGTCGCGAGGCCCGGCGCTCTCAGGACACAACAACTACTGGCTTTGGGGGCGATTGCAGCCGTCACGAATTTCCCGGCCTCTTTCGCAGCGCGCGGGTCGTCACCCACTTTAATCCTCCGTGGGTGATCTCGTACGAGCAGAACATTCCGATCTCGGTCTGCACCGGAATCGCAGAGCCTCTCGCGCAGCTCTGGCCGAAGCTGCGTTTTTATATCTGACGACCGCGCGGAGCTAGGGCACGAGCAAACTCTCCGGAAGCGGCTAAGCCTTAGCTACAGGCCGGGACGATGATTGTACTATCTTTAATCAGGTACCGGCGCGGGCGCTCGCTTTTTAGTAGTACATTCTGCCGATAATTTGGTCGCGTTACGAAAGTTTGCGCGCATTAGTATTTGGGAAATGTTAGAGGATATGTGTGCGCACGGGGTCCTGTGGTCTTACAAGACTCAGAATGCGAGCATCGCATTAGCGGAAAGGGAACATCTCGTCGAAGTTTTGCGGCAGCATTCGGGCTGGAGCGTCGACGAAGTAGCGGCGCGCGTCGTTTTTACCGAATTGGTGGGCAATGTCATTCGACACGCGCCTGGCCCGATCGACATTACCCTGGAATGCGATGGGGAGAGCGTGCGCCTCAACGTTGGTGACAAAGGTCCGGGATTCGCATTAAATGCAAAGCTTCCCGAAAATATGCTGATGGAGGGCGGACGCGGACTCTTTATCGTCTCGTGCTTCGCGACGCACGTTCAGGTCGAGAAAAATAACACCGTGGGAGCCAAAGTCGTCGCGAATCTACCAAACAAGCCGATCCTCGCGCAGTCTCTTACTCGATGATCTCGAATAGCTCGTCGAGTTTCGTAAGCGCAAAAACACGACGAACGTTGGGCCGTAGGCCGAGAAGCTGCACCGTGCCGCCCCCGCGTGCAATCAAGTCGTTCTTCACGTGGACCAGGCAACCTAAAGCGGTCGAGTCGATATAGGGGACCTCGCTCAAGTCGACGATCACGTCGTCGGCGTCCTTGGACGGCCGCAACATCTCTACGACGCGGTCTTTAACGGAAAGGTCCAACTCCCCGGATAGGGCGATTCGCGCGACCCGCCGTCCCGACGATTCAAAGATCATTTCACTCCCCGTGAAACCAGACGGCGACATGTGAGGGCAAGACGCGTCTTTACGCGATGAGCCGCAGCTAGCCTCCAGCGACAGGCACCGCGCAGCGAGCGCACCGAGCGTCAGGTCGGTTTCGGCCGCTTTTTCCATGCGCAGTAAACCAGGTGATCGTCAACCATTCCGGCCGCTTGCATGAACGCGTAGCAGATCGTCGGGCCAACGAAGCGAAAGCCGCGTCGAGACAAATCGATACTCAATGCGCGTGACTCCGGCGACGACGCCGGCACGTCTTCGGGACGACGCGGTTCGTTCACGATCGGTTTATCACCAACGAATCGCCAGAGGTACCCATCGAAGCTCCCGAACTCGCCGAGCAGGCGCAGCAGCGCTCGCGCGTTCCCGATTGCCGATGCAATCTTGGCGCGGTTCCGTACGATGCCGGGGTCCTGCAAGATCTTCTCGATTCGCGTCGGCGTGATACGGGCAACCAAGGCCGGATCAAAGCCGCGAAAGACCTCGCGGTAGCGAGGGCGCTTGCGAAGTATCGTCTCCCAGCTCAGGCCTGCTTGCGCGCCTTCAAGTACGAGTAATTCGAAGAGGGAAGAATCCACGTGGAGCGGCACACCCCACTCGTTATCATGGTATTCGATCAAGTCGAGCGTTCTCGCCCAAGGACAGCGGCGTACGTCCGCCTCGTTCCCGCTGCGGCCGCGCTTACGACGTTCATCTTGCATGTGATCGCCAACCCGCACTACGGCTTTTTTCGCGACGAGCTCTACTTCGCGATCTGCGGCTTTCGGCCGGCGTGGGGATACGTGGACCAGCCGCCCGTCGTTCCACTGCTGGCCGCCGGCTCGCAACTCTTCGGACACTCGCTCTTCTTACTCCGCGCGGTCCCCGCGCTCTTTGCCGCCGTATCGGTCTATACGACCTGCCTGCTGGCTGTCGAACTCGGCGGATCGACGTTCGCCGAGTTCTTCGCTGCCCTCGTCGCGATCGTAACACCCGTGCTGATGCACTTTGGAGCCACGATAACCACCGACATCGTCGGCTTATGGCTCTGGCCGCTTGCGGCGCTCTACTCCCTACGCATCGTCAAAGGCGCCGATCCGCGCTGGTGGCTAGCAGTCGGCGCGATCTTCGGTCTCGCCCTCGAGAGTAAGTACAGCGCACTCTTCTTCGCCGTCGCCATGGTGGGTGCGCTCGTCGCGCTCCCTCAAAGGCGCGCGCTAGTCACGCCGTGGTTCGTCGGCGGCGTGCTGGTTGCCGCAGCGATCGCGTTGCCAAACTTCATCTGGCAAGCGGCGCACGGGTATCCAATGTGGACGCTGCTGCACGATGCGGACGAGTACAAGAACGCACAGCTATCGCCGCTGGAGTACGTGGCGACGCAAATTTTAATCACCCACCCGCTTCTAGCACCGATCTCGCTGGTTGGACTCGTAACGCTCCTGCGCCGCTCAGACGCACGGTTTCTCGGGCTCGCCTACCTCGGGCTGATCGCGCAAATGATCTGGCTGCACGGAAAAGATTATTATCCCGGCGACGTCTATCCGATCCTGATCGCGGCAGGCGCGGTGACAATCGAGGCTTGGACGGCTTCCGCCCTTTTGTGGCGCCCCGCGCTCGCCGCCTACACGCTCGCCGCGGGCGTCTTGCTGGTTCCGCTGCTCATGCCCGTGCTGCCTGAGCGCACGATGTTGGAATACGATCGTCTCGCACAGACGATGCTGGCTCGTGAGGTGACTCTAGCAAAATCCGAGCGCACGCAGATCGGCAACTTGCCGCCGGATTGGGCCGACATGCACGGATGGCGCGAGCTCACCGCACTGGTTGCGCGCGTTTACCGCTCGCTCCCGCCCGCGCAACGCGCACAAGCGGCAATCCTCGCGAGCAACTATGGCGAAGCTGCGGCAATCGATTTCTTCGGCGCCGAATATGGCCTGCCGCCGGTGCTCTCCGGCCACAATCAATATTGGATCTGGGGAACGCACGGGTACTCGGGCAACGTTCTGATCGACGTGCACGGCGAATGCAACCGAGACGCCCGTCTCTTTCGCGTCCATCGCGTCGTGGCGCGCTTCTCCAATCCATGGGGACGTCCGTTTGAGAACGGCTTTCCGGTTTCAATATGCGAAGGCATCACCGCACCCCTCGCAGTAGTCTGGCCGAAGCTGCGCAGCTACAACTAAGAAAGCTTATACAACGACGGTGGATGGCGGATCTATCGCGTTCAGTAAGTAGGGGTGCACGCGATCGGCAAGTCGCCACCGGCGTAACGGCGATACGATGTCGTGAGAGAGCGGTAAACCAGTGAGCACGGCAAGCTCGACGGCTTCGGGGCGCTGGCGGCGCCAGCTGTTATAGAGCCTGCGGATCGCATAGTTGTTGACCGCTACTTCGGCCGCGTTTGCCACGATGGTGACGTGCTCGGCAATAGGGTAACTCGTACGAGCTTCGTCGAGCAGCGAGCTGGCAATGCGATATGAATGGGCGATTGCATGCGTCGCATAGCGCGGATAACCACTCGTCGCGAGATACTGACGTTCGCGCAGAATGGGATTCCACCAATGAAAACGATTCGGCGAGCGCAACAGTCGCTCGGCGACCGGCCCCATCAATCGGTTCGGAATCCACGAAACGCCGAAGAACGGCGCGATCGGCACCGCGCGCTCGACCGCGTAATGCTGCGCGGTCCACGCTGTTAGCAAACCTCCGAGCGAAAAACCGGCAACCGTCACGCGTTCTCCGAGTTCGCGCGCGATCGCGACGTACTCGGCGACCGCTTCGTAGAGGTCTTCGGCTCGCAACCGCTCCAGCGCGGGCGAGAGCGGATCAGCGTGGCCGTGACGCGGCAGGCGCGGTACCAGCACGTTATGGCCGCGCTCGAAGAGATCGTGAGCCACGCGCTCGAACTGCGCTGGGCTTGCGCTCATACCGTGAAGTAAAACGACCGAACGCTTGCGCGGTGCGCAATGCACGAACGCGATCGTCCGTGCTCGGGCGGCGACGCCGGGATGGTCGCGGTCGATAAGGCGTTCGAGACGGCCAAAGCAGGTAGGCAAGAAAAATTCCTTAACAGCCTGGACGTGTATCTCCTGTCGGATCGCGCTCGCGAGCTCATCTCCGAAGAAGAACGGTACGGCGCCCACAACTACGCGCCGCTCGACATCGTAGTCGAGCGGGCCGAGGGCGTTTGGCTTTGGGACGTCAGCGGAAAGCGGTATCTCGATTGCGTGAGCGCATACTCTGCGCTCAACGTCGGACACTGCCATCCCCGCATCTACGCGGCGCTCGTCGAACAGGCGCAGCGCGTCACGCTGACGTCGCGGGCATTGCGCAACGATCGGATGCCGGGGTTCCTCGAAAAGTTGACACGCGTCTGCGGTTTTGAGAAGGCCGTTCCGATGAACACCGGCGTCGAAGCCGTCGAAACCGCTATCAAGCTCGCGCGGCGATGGGGTTACGCAACCAAGCGGATTCCCGAGGATCGCGCCGAGATCATCGTCTTTGCGAATAACTTTCACGGACGCACCCTTGCGGCCGTCAGCGCTAGCACGACGTCGCAGTACCGTGAGGGTTTCGGTCCGTTTGTGCCGGGTTTTGTCGCCCTCCCGTTCGGCGACGCTGAAGCGTTGGAGCGCGGCATCACCGCCAATACGTGTGCGGTTCTGATTGAGCCGATTCAAGGCGAGGGCGGCGTTAACGTTCCGCCTGATGGCTATCTGCAGCGCGTGCGCTCGCTTTGCTCGGAGCGCGATGTTCTCTTCGTCGCCGACGAAGTGCAAACTGGATTCGGGCGCACCGGCGATATGTTTGCCTGCGATCACGAAGGTGTAAGACCCGACGTGCTCATCGTCGGCAAAGCGTTGGGCGGCGGCTATTATCCGGTATCGGCGGCTCTCGCAAGCGAAGCGTTGATGCGCCTCTTCCAGCCCGGAGATCACGGCAGCACGTTCGGCGGGAATCCGCTCGCGTCGGCGGTCGCCGACGCTGCCCTCGACGTCATCGTGTCGGAAAATCTCGCTGCGCGCGCGCGCCGGGCCGGTGCCGCAATCGTGCGTGGACTGCAAGCCATCGCCTCGCCATCGATCGTGCAGATTCGTGGCCGCGGCTTGCTGATCGGCATAGCGCTGAGGACGCCGGCGAAGCAGCTCTCCGAAGCACTGCTCGAGCGCGGCGTCGCCGCTAAAGATACGCACCGGCACGTCCTGCGGATTGCTCCGCCGCTCGTCATCGATGACGACGCCGTTGCCTACTTTCTGGAGCGCTTCGCAGACGCTATCACCGCCGTCGATGCCCGCCCTTGACACTCCCCCGGCTGGGCGTGATATGGTTGGCGAGCCGAAGCAGCGGCTCGTTCCGCTCACCGGATGCCCGCGGGTGATCCGGTCTTCACTTTAAGGAACTCCCGGCTAGTTCCATGGTGGGGCTGCTCCGGCAGCGCCTTTTTCATTTGGAGATGAACACATAGCAAAACTCCTGCGCGTTAACGATCAAATTCGCATTCGTTCGGTTCGGGTGATCGACGAAAACGGACACCAACTCGGGATTTTGCCGACCGACGACGCGCTGGCGCGCGCACGAATTGCCGGGCTGGATCTCATCGAGATCTCGCCAAATGCTCAACCTCCCGTCTGCAAGATCGCCGATTATGGGCGGCTCAAATACGAGCAATCGAAAAAAGACAAGGACGCGCGCAAAAAGCAGCGGCACTTCGAGCTCAAGGAAGTGAAGTTGCGACCGAAGATCGAGACGCACGACTACGAGACGAAGGCCCGAATGGCCGAACGGTTGCTTCTCGATGGGAGCAAGATAAAAGTGACGATCATGTTTCGCGGGCGAGAGATCACGTACACGTCGTTCGGACGCAAATTGCTAGACCGGATGGCCGAAGATATGGCTCCGCTGGCGACGGTCGAGCGCGAAGCGCGGCTCGAAGGAAAAAACATGTTCATGATTTTGGCGCCGCGCGCGACGCCAATGGGCCCGCCGAAGTTTTCTGTTCAAACGAAGGAGCGAACCAGTGCCTAAAATTCGAACCCATCGAGGGACCGCCAAGCGAGTGAAGGTAAGCGCGACGGGCAAAGTGCTGCACCGCCACCAGTTCAGCGGGTGCGGCCATATTCTCAGCAAGAAGACGCGCAAGCGCAAGCGCAACTTTCGCAAGGATCAGCCCACCTTTAAGGGCGACCTCAAGCGTTTGGCGCCAACCATTCCGTATTTGGTTTAGGGGCTCGCAAGTAATGGCACGCATCAAACGCGGCGTTGGCGGTATCAAGCATCGCCGCAAGGTCATGAAACTGGTCAAGGGCTTCCGCGCCGCCCGCCGGCGCAACTATCGCGTCGCGAACGAAGCCCTGCTCAAATCGCTCGCGTATGCTTTCCGGGACCGGCGCGTTCGCAAGCGAGACTTTCGTTCATTGTGGATCAGCCGAATCAACGCCGCGGTGCGCCGGGAAGGGCTTTCCTACTCGCTCTTCATGCACGGCTTGAAGAAGTCGGGAGTGACGCTGAACCGCAAGGCGCTGGCTGAATTGGCGGTTTCCGACCAAAAAGCATTCGGCGCCCTGCTCAATTTGGCGCGACAAGCCTCCCAGGAATAGCTTTTCGGGCACGATAACCTAGCCTCCGGCGCCCCAGAAGGTATATAATCCTCGGGTCATGCTACGTTGGGCCGCCGTCTTTGCGACGGCTCTAGTCTTGGGTATCGTGCAGGCTGCGCCTCTCAAGGCGTCGCCCCTTACCACCCCCGCGCCCTCACCCTCTCCAAGCGCATCTGCCTCGCCGTCCGCCCCAAGTGCGTCCGCCCCAAGTGCGTCCGCCTCGCCGGGTCAAAGCCCGTCTGCTTTGTCTCCGGCGATCTCCGAGCAGATCGATGGCCTGGCGATCGACCAAGTCCATTTCCATAGGACGCCGGGCATCGCCATCGGAGTCATCGAGGATGGCCGGCTCGTCTATGCGCGCGGCTTTGGGTTCGCGACTCAGCACGTTCCGATGACGCCGGAGACCGAGTTTTATGCGGGTGATCTCACGATGCAGTTCACGGCCGCGGCGGTCTTACTGCTTGCGCAGGACGGCAAGCTCAAGCTCGACGACCCCCTTTCGAAGTACCTACCAACGTTTCGCTTGGGGGCCGACATCACGATCGCCCAATTGCTGACGCAAACCTCCGGTCTGCCGAATTACGCCGCGGCTCCTAAAATTTCGCAGGGCTACACTCGCTCGATCAAACTCGCGGATCTCTTGGCGGCGATCGATGCTATGAAGCCCGCGGTGCGCCCCGGGACGGCTTATGAAAACAACCCGATCAACTATCTACTGGCGGGATCAATCGTGGAGCGCGTCAGCGGCCTCCCACTCTCCGATTTTCTCGAGCAGCGCATCTTCATACCGCTCGTCATGGACCACACGTTTCTTGCCGGGGATAGCGGCATCTCAGCTACGCACGCAACCGGATACATGCGTACCGCGCAAGGCTTCAGTCCCGCGCCGATGTGGGATCCTTCCTGGCTTGGAGGATACGCGGGGATAGTTTCGACGATCGACGATCTCGCGAAATGGGATGTCGAGATGCCGGTGCTTCTGCGCGTCGACGCCGTTCGGACGATCTTCACCCCCGCTGCGAGCATTGGTCCTACAAGCTACGGCATGGGCTGGGTGATCGACCACCGCGACGGCAAAGAGTTTGTCTGGTCGAACGGCGAGATCCAGGGTTATCGGGCGTTGAACGCGTTGCTCCCGACCGAGCATGTCGGCGTCATTGTCTTTTCGAACGCCGATTCGAGCGACGGCGGCGTTACGGTTCCGCAAGAAATCGGAGCGCGCATTCTCGACGTTCTCGAGCCGCCGACGACCGCGGTTCTCGACAATGCCATCATCGCGCGAGCGAAGGAATGGCTCGCGCGGCTCGCGTCCAAGCAGCTCGACCGCACGGAGCTCACGCCTGCCTTTAGCGCCTACCTCACCGACGATCTCGTCGCGCGTGAGAATTTCGCCGCGCTGGGCCGTGTGGAATCCATCGTGCCGATCTCGAGCGCGACGGAATCAAACGGCGATACGCTGTACGTGTTCTTAGTGCGCTATCCCCGAGCGCAATATCACTACGACTTTCAGGTCGCGCCCGACGGTAAGGTCGACGGAATCAGGCTGGTGGCTTAATCCTCGCCGTCGGCAAGACGGCGCCCCGTGGCCTCAACGACCTTGCCCAACATCGTCACGGCCTCCGCGCGCGTCGCGTTGCTGAACATGTAGCGCAGATGTTCGTCGGCATCTTCAACGATCAAGACGGCCCGACGTCCCAAGCGAATCGAAGCGATGAGCGAGTTCAAGTATGTTTCGTCTTCCGGCGCAAGGACCGACTGGTCTCCACCATCACGGTCGCGCTCGAGCAATCGTTTTAAAACGGAATCAATGTCGCTGGGTACTTCCACCACTAACCTCCAAGACCGATCTCCGCCACGTCGTACCAACGGGGCGGCGCGACCGTTACCTGCTGATATAGTAACTATCGACCGATGTCGCTACAGATTTTATCTTCCTCGCTCAACAGCCAAAACAGGGCTAGCATGGTTTTGGCGTCGGCTGCTCCCTTAGCGGCCAACCGACGCGCCGCCTGAATTGTAAAGCATCCAACTTCGATCCGCTCGTCATCGTCGAAGGCCGTCTCGCCCGCTGTCAAGTCGTAGGCATGATAGAAATGCATGATTTCAGAGCAGAAGCCCGGCGTCATCCAGATCGAGCCGATCGACTCCATTCGGCCCGCCGTGTAACCCGTCTCCTCGCGAAGCTCGCGTTTCGCGCCTTGGAGTAGAGCTTCGCCGGGTTCGGCCGTCCCCGCCGGAATTTCCCAGAGCATCGAGCGGACCGGATGCCGGTATTGACGGACGAGCACGACCTCGCCGGGCGTGGGCGTCGCGACGACGGCGAGGGAGGCGCCATGCTCGACAACGTCGACCCGGTGCGCCGATCCGTCGGAATAGCGAAGCTCATCGGCGCGAACGCTAAAAACTCGCCCCTCATAAAGACGGCGGGACTCCAGGACCTCGGGCACTTCTTCCATCCGGCCGGGGCTTT
>DATDIA010000151.1:0-2481 GCA_036521295.1 Candidatus Cybelea sp.
GCGCTGCGGGAACGAGCGGTGTTGCGCGGCAGGTCGCATCGGGAGCTTTCATTCAAGCGTGCCCGGACGTTGCGCCCGGTTATTTTCGTTGCTTGGCTCTGGGTCTTCGGGACTTCTCCCGGGCTCCGCAGACGGAGATGCCCGATGGTACCACCGTTGCCGGGTACGGGCCCGCGCAGCTGCAAGCCGCCTATCACCTGACGAGAGAAGCGAAGCAACCCGGCGGCACGGTTGTCATCGTGGATGCATTCGGCTATCCGACGCTCGCGAAGGACCTAGCAAAATATCGCAAATATTTCAAGCTGCCTAAGTGCGGCGAAAGTTCGGGCTGCCTGAAGGTATTGAATCAGTATGGCAAACCGAGTCCGCTCCCATCGCCTCCGACCGGTTCTAACATCGGTTGGCTCGGTGAGGAAGCGATCGACGTTGCGATGGTGTCGGCGAACTGCCCCAACTGCCACATCGTCATGATTCAAGCCACGACGAACTCCGGCAAGGATCTCTACCACGCCGAGCGTACCGCGGCCAACTTGCGTCCCACCGCCATATCGAATAGCTGGGGCGGCCTTGAGTATAAAGGCGAAGAGCGCGACGCGAAAAAATACTTCGACCATCCGGGTATTGCAATCGTCGCGTCGTCAGGCGATGGTGGATACGAATACGGAGTAATCGCGCCGTCGGCGTTCAACACGCTTACTGCCGTAGGCGGCACCACGTTAAGCACCGCCCGCACGAAGCGCGGGTACAGCGAAACCGTCTGGGCGGGTGCTGGAAGCGGTTGCAGCCACTACATCCCGGTACCGAGGTGGCAGCGCAAGATCGAGAAAAAACTCGGCGGTTGTGCGAGGCGGATCGTCGCGGACGTTGCTTACGACGCAAACCCCAGTACCGGCGTCGCGGTGTACGAGTCGTATGGCCCCGACCGCGAGGCGCCGGGTTGGCAAGTATGGGGCGGCACCAGCGTAGGATCACCTGCTATCGCGGCAATCTATGCGTTGTCGGGGAACACGAGCGGTATCCCAGCCTCCCTCGCCTATTCAAACACCAAGCATCTGTATGACGTAACATCGGGCGCCAATGGACCCTGTACGCCCGCCTATCTCTGCGCGGGCAAGGTGGGCTACGACGGGCCGACCGGCAACGGTACGCCAAGCGGAACGGGGGCTTTCTAGTCACGCAGTAGCGCCGAGGCGTTCTCGTCACGCAGCGGCGCCGAGGCGTTCCAGGCTGCGATACTGGATCGCCTCGGCGACGTGCTCTGCGTGGATGTCATCCACGTTGTAAAGATCGGCGATCGTGCGCGCGACGCGTGCGATTCGGTCGAGCGCGCGCGCAGAAAACTGCCGTTTCGCGCTCGCATGGGCGAGCAGCCGCATTGCCGGCTCGTCGAGCGGGCAATACCTGCGCATCGCATTGCCGGGGATATCCGCGTTGCAGACGAGCGGCGTTCTCGCAAAGCGAGTTCGTTGGCGCTCGCGAGCGGCTAGCACGCGTTCTCGGATGCGTTTGGACGGCTCGGCGCCGTCGTAGCGCACCATGTCGTCGAACGGTACTCGAGCGATCTCGATCTGTAAATCGATGCGATCGAGCAGCGGTCCTGAGAGCTTGCTGACGTACTTCGCAACCATCGCCTCGTCGCAGCGGCATTCGGCGCTGCGCGTACCGCGATATCCGCACGGGCACGGATTCATCGAGCCAACCAGTTGAAAGCGTGCCGGATACGTGAACGTTCCCGCCGCACGCGCGATCGTCACCGTTCCTTCCTCGAGCGGCTGACGCATGACTTCGATCGCGCTGCGCGTGAATTCGGGCAGCTCGTCGAGAAAGAGCACGCCATGGTGGGCGAGCGAGATCTCGCCTGGCTTCGCGAGCGTGCCGCCGCCAACGAGGGCGGTCTGACTGATCGTGTGGTGAGGAAAACGAAACGGGCGCGCTCGCACGATGCCCGCACGACCGACCAGCAATCCGGCCACGCTGTAAATTTTTGTCACCTCGAGCGCTTCTTGCAGAGACATCGGCGGAAGAATCGATGGAAGGCGCCGCGCGAGCATCGTCTTGCCGCAGCCTGGAGGTCCGACGAGCAGAAGATTGTGACCGCCGGCGGCGGCGATCTCAAGGGCGCGCTTGGCGGCGAGTTGACCGCGTACGTCGGCCAAATCGCGATGGACCAGTTCGTCGGCAAGATCGAGCGCGGGAGCGGTCGTGCGGCGCCGCCATTTCGAACCGTGCCCCGCCAGCACCGCGACCGCAGATTGGAGCGAATCGACGGCGTAGAGCTCGATGTCGGCGACGAGCGCGGCTTCGTCGGCGTTGAGCGCAGGAACGATCAGCTTGGTAAAGCCGGCGTTGCGCGCGGCGAAAACCATTGGTAATATCCCGCTGACCGGCTGAAGTTTTCCGTCCAACGCGAGCTCCCCGAGTGCGATGAACTGATGCAACACGCTCCGTTGGACTTGCTCGTCGATAGCGATCAGAGCGAGC
>DATDIA010000152.1:0-2457 GCA_036521295.1 Candidatus Cybelea sp.
TGGGACGTCGCTGCAATCCGCCGATCGCAAAACCGACCGTGAGCAGCCGACTCGGAGCGCTCACCCGGCTCGCCGACCACCTTCGCGGCATGCAGGTGAGCGCGAAACCTGTCCGGTAAACGCGCTCATGCGCATCGGAATAAACGGCTTCGGCCGCATCGGACGAAATTTCACCAAGGCAATCGTGGAGCGACATCCGGAGATCGAGATCGCGGCCGTCAACGATCTGATCGACGCCAAGCAATGCGCCCACCTCTTCAAGTACGACAGCAACTATGGAACCTACGAAGGCATCGTCGAAGCGCAAAACGGCGGACTGAGGATTGACCGCCAGAAGATCCGCGTTTTCGCCGAGCGCGATCCTGCCAAGCTGCCGTGGAAAGATCTCGGCGTCGATGTGGTGATCGAATCGACCGGACTCTTCACCGATGCCGCCAAGGCGCGCGCTCACATCGACAGCGGCGGCGCGAAGAAAGTCATCATCTCCGCGCCGGCCCAAGGTGAAGATATCACGATCGTGCTCGGAGTGAACGCAGGTCGCTACGACCCCGCCAAGCACCACGTGATCTCGAACGCGTCGTGTACGACGAACTGCCTCGCGACGGCTGCGAAACCGCTCATCGATGCTTTCGGTTGGGTCAAGGGTTTCATGACGACGATCCACTCCTATACTAACGACCAAAACGTGCTCGACGGGCCGCATAAGGATCCACGCCGCGCGCGAAACGCCGCTACCAACATCATACCGACGTCGACCGGAGCAGCCAAAGCGCTCTATCTGACGATCCCGGAGGTCGAAGGGACGTTCGACGGGTTTGCGCTGCGCGTGCCGACACCGACGGTTTCGATGATTTACTTGGTCGCGCAGACGCGCAAGCCGACGACTCGGGCCGAGCTCAATGACACCTTACGCCGCGCCGCCGAAGGCGAGCTGCGCAACTACGTGGCATACACCGAAGACGAGCTCGTTTCGAGCGACTTCAAGAAAGATGCGCACAGCTCGACCATCGACTCTAAGCTGAACAACGCCAATGGCGATCTCGTGCAGATCGCCGCTTGGTACGATAACGAATGGGGCTATTCGTGCCGGCTCGCCGAACTCACCGAAATGATTCTCACGGCGATTCCAGCCAAAGTTTAGGCTCCAAGTGCCGTTTCGGCGATTGGCAGAGCTCGACGTTCGAGGAAAACGCGTCTTGGTGCGCGAGGATCTCAACGTCCCGATCGCCTTCGACTCCGCTGCGGATGACAGAGGAAGAATCCTCGATTACGCGCGCATCGATGCGGCGATTCCAACGCTGCGCTGGCTGCACGAGCACGACGCGCGCACGATCGTTCTCTCGCATCTGGGCCGTCCGGACGGCAAGCCGGATGCGCGCTTCTCGCTTCGCCCGGTCGCACAGGCGCTCTCGGATCGGCTCGACATCGCCGTTGCGTTCGTTGACGACTCGGTGGGAGCGGCGGTCGAAGAGGCCGTCGCGCAACTGCGCGATCGCGACGTGCTCCTGCTCGAAAACCTCCGCTTTCACCCCGAAGAAGAACGCAACGACCTGGATTTCTCCAAACGCCTCGCGCGGCTCGGCGATCTTTATGTGAACGACGCTTTCGCAACCGCTCACCGCGCGCACGCCTCGACCGAAGGCCTCGCACATCTGCTCCCTAACGCCGCCGGCTTTCTGATGGAAGCCGAGCTTCGCGCGCTGGGGCGCCTCGTCCATCGGCCCGCGAAGCCGTTCGTCTGCGCGATCGGCGGCGCGAAGATCAAAGACAAGATCGGTCTGCTGGAGCACCTCTGCGCGCTCGTCGATGCCTTGTGCGTCGGCGGGGGAATGGCAAACACGATCCTTGCCGCCTCGGGCATCGACGTCGGAACGTCGTTGCGGGACGACAATCTCGAGCCAGCTCGGCGAATCTTGTCGCTCGCAAAAGAACGCAACGTTGCACTCGGGCTTCCATCCGACGCCGTCGTTGCACCGCGCGTGGACGCGGAAGCGGAGTCGCACGTCGTTGCAATCGACGCCATCGGGAACGAGATGATCCTCGATATTGGTCCGCAGACTGCGCGGGCGTACGCGCGGACCATCGAAGGAGCGAAGACCATCGTCTTCAACGGACCAATGGGCGTCTACGAGCGTAAGGCGTATCGACGTGGAACGCAGATCGTCGGCGACGCTATTGCCCGGGCGACCGCTGCGGGAGCGGTCAGCGTCGTCGGCGGCGGCGATGCGGCAGCAGCCGCGCACATGCTGGGCTTTGGGGCAAAGACCACCTTCGTCTCAACCGGCGGCGGCGCGACACTCGAATATTTGGAAGGCAAGCCACTTCCCGGAGTCGCCGCCCTTGAATCCTAGGCTCGCCAGAACGATCGTCGCGGGGAACTGGAAGATGCACAAAACGGCGGCCCAGACGGACGCCTTTCTTGATGCGTTCCTTCCGCAGAGTGCGACGCTGCCGGCT
>DATDIA010000153.1:0-4365 GCA_036521295.1 Candidatus Cybelea sp.
ATACGCACGCTCTCCAACGAACTGACCGGCACGATGACGCAGCTTCGCGACTCTCTCGCACGCGCGGCACCGCTGCCAAACGCACGGGCCGGCGGCAACTTCGCCGCGTCGCTCCTCTTGGGAATCGGTAGCGAGATCGTGTTTCTCGACGCCAACACGCGAGTGGCGGTTTACCGGCTCCATCGTGCCGACGCGCGCCCGGTCGTAACCGAGCGCAGCCGCGGCGATCTTTCCGGCGACCCGCGCGCTTCCGGCCCCCTCGCGCGCGTGATTCTCGGCTTGGCAACCGCATTCGGCCTTCAATCGCTCTACTCGCACGTCGGAAACCTTTACATCATCGTCAGGAGCAACGATGCAACCTTGGTATCGGCCGTCCGCACGTTCTTCATACCGCTTCTCGTCGCACTCGTACTTGCGGTCGCCTGCGGCATTCTCATCGCGCGCGCTCTCACGCGCCAAGCCTTGCGGCCCCTTGACGACGTAACCGAGGCCCTGCAACGGTTTGCATCAGGCGACCTCACGCCTCAGTTAATCGCCGCCGACGAGAGGCACGAGCTCCGCTCGCTGGCGGTTGCATATAACGGGGCGATCGAGCAGATGGAACGAGCCTTCGCCGCGCGCGATCATGCGAACACTTCGATGCGTCAGTTCATCGCCGACGCCGGTCATCAGCTGCGGACTCCTCTGACCGTCCTTCAAGGATTCATTGCAATCCTGCGCCGCGGCGGCTTCGACAGCCCGGGCGATCGCGAGCGCATCCTCGATACGATGAACGACCAGAGCCGCATCATGGGCTCACTGATCGACAAACTCATCTTACTCGAACGTTGGGAAGGCGCCGAAGCGACGGCCGAATCCGTGACGCCGATCGACGTCGGCACGCTCGTCGCCGACTTGGTCGCGCCGATCGCCGACGCGCACCCCGACCGAAGGTTTGCCGTGTCGACGCGCGCCGGCATTCTTGCGGCAATCGATCCGACCGAGCTCGGCTACGTCGTGACCAATTTGACCGACAATGCGGTCAAATACGGTCTAGGTGAGATCGAGGTGCGCGTCGACGCTCGCGACTCGACCGCGGCTATCGAAGTCGCAGACCAAGGTCCGGGCATACCGTCGAGCGATGCCGCGCGCGTCTTCGACCGATTCTATCGCGGCTCGCAACGGGACGTTCCCGGCTCGGGCCTCGGCCTTGCAATCGTCAAGCGCGCAGTCGAGCGCGCGCATGGGACAGTATCGATAGAGAGCAGTTCGCGCGGCTCTCGCTTCGTCGTGGAGCTTCCGCTCGCCGTATGATTTCTTAGAGTGGGGATGCATGGCGGAGAGGGTGAGATTCGAACTCACGGAACGCTCAACACGTTCGCCCGCTTTCGAGGCGGGTGCCTTCAACCACTCGACCACCTCTCCGGAGGGGTGGGTTGGGATGGCTCATCCGTTATACCTTCTTGCACCTTTGCGCGTCTTTTCCGAAAAAACTGCTGCAACTGCGCGGCGGTTTCCGTCTCCAGGACCCCCGATCTCACTTCTAGACGGTGATTCGTTCTCGCCGAGCGCAGGACGTCGAACACGCTTCCATCCGCGCCGCCCTTCGGATCGCGCGCTCCGTAGACGAGCCGCTTGATTCGTGCTGCAATCATCGCACCGGCGCACATGAGGCACGGCTCCTTGGTAACATACATCGTCGCGTCCGAAAGACGCCAAGCACCCCGTCGTCGCGCCGCTTCGCGCAACAGCACCATCTCGGCGTGGGCCGTTGGATCCGCACGAGCCTCCTTTTCGTTCTTTGCCTCGATCAGAAGATCGCCGCTGACGAGCACGGCACCGATTGGCACGTCGCCCTCGCGCGCAGCTTGCGCCGCCAGTTGGAGTGCTCGGCGAAGGTAGGCTTCGTCTTCGATCATGCACATAGAATGCGCGCCCGGAGGGATTCGAACCCCCGATCCCAGCCTTCGGAGGGCTGTGCGTTATCCAGCTACGCTACGGGCGCGCGAAGGTGTGGTTTTCAACGAGGGGCGTCTGGCGGCGATCCAGCGCTGGGAATATGTTTGAAGAGATCGAGCTTGTGATCGACCAGCGTACGGTAGAACTTTCGCACGCAATCGGGATGGCCAAAAAAATACGTGCGCGCGTAGGCGAGATCTTCGCCGGAGCTATCCGGCACGTAATGCGAGATCTCGATCTCTTCCATCTGGCTGCGATCGACCGGGTGAGGGCAAAAATCGCAAGGAATCGTCGACATGGATACCACCTAAGCTTTATTCTTTTGGCTCGGGTAGGACTCGAACCTACGACCAAGGGCTTATGAGTCCCCTGCTCTACCACTGAGCTACCGAGCCGCAGTGCCTGCTGCACATTCGACACCGCAGTATAACAAGACCCCGCCACTGCGACAACAGTGCCATCTCCAAGCGGGCGCCTCCATAGGGTAAGCAAGAACGTAGCCGAAGTGACCGGCTAATACGGCCGCTCCTGATCAGAAAGGACAACATGGTCGCTAGGACTCTCCTCGCCCTTGCATCGCTGGGCTTCCTCACCGCATGTGCTTTCGGCGGCGCGCAGTCAATCGCGCAGAATGCGCTTCCTTCTGCCGGACAGTCCGCAATGGCCAGGCCGTCTGCGGGAAATCCCGCCAGTCAATACGTCAAGCACGTGGTCGTCATCATTCAGGAAAACCGAAGTTTCGAAAACTTTTTTTCCGGTTTCCCGGGTGCCTACGCTCCGACGTATGGGTACTCAAAAAAACCGGGTCACAAACCCGTGATGGTGCATCTGCACCAGACCACTTTCCAGACAAACCCGAATTTGCCGCACGAGTGGCAAGACGCCATCACCGGTTGGCACAAGGGAAAGATGGACGGATTTCACACGGGCCCGCACGGTAATTTCGCCGCCTATGCCTATGTCGAAAGATCGCAAATCGCGCCGTACTGGGCGATGGCGCAACAATACGTGCTCGCCGATGCCATGTTTCCTACGGAGTTCGGCGGAAGCTATACTGCGCACCTTACGGCGGTAGCCGGCACCGATAATATGCGGCGCAAGGTAGCTCAAGTCAATTATCCGACTCACTCGCCCAACGACTGCGACTCGCCGCCCGGCACGAGAAGTTCGACAATCAATTCTCACAGAAAGGTGGGCCGTGGAAACGGACCGTTCCCGTGTTTCACTCAGTTCAACACCATGGCGGAGGTGCTCGACGGCGGGAAGATCCCTTGGAAATACTACGTCACGCGCCACCTTAATGGGGGCATCTGGTCGCCGTTTGAAGCCATAGCATACGTACGCCACGGCTCGGATTGGGACACCGATATCATCGCACCTCAAACAAAAGTACTAACCGACATTCAATCCGGGCAACTCGCATCGGTCAGCTGGGTTACGCCAAGCCACCCGGACTCCGACCATCCCGGAGCACACAGCGACAAAGGGCCGTCCTGGGTTACGTCGATCGTGAATGCGATCGGCAACAGTAATTATTGGAACTCGACGGCGATCGTCATCATCTGGGACGACTGGGGAGGTTGGTTTGACAACGCCCCGCCGCCTCAACTCGATTTTCGCGGCCTAGCGATCCGCGTTCCCTGTCTGATCATCTCCCCCTATGCTAAAGAAGGGAAGTCATCGCAAGGGTACGTTTCGCACACGCTTTACGAGTACGGAAGCATCTTGAAGTTCATCGAAGAAGTTTTCAATCTTCCGTATATAGGGCCATCGTCGGCCGGTTACACCGACGAGCGCGCCAACAGCATCGTGGACAGCTTTGACTTTACTCAGCAACCGCGTAAGTTCACGCCGTTTCGCGCTAAATATCCGGCGTCGATCTTTCTCCACGAACCGCCGTCGGATGAGGCCGTCGATACAGAATAACCCACTCGCGGACAGTTGAGGACATTTAAGGAAAACGCGGTCGGAGGGACTCGAACCCCCAGCCTACAAGTTCGTAGCCTGTTGCTCTATCCAATTGAGCTACGACCGCGCGTTCGATCTAGCGAAGGCTTTGCGCCTCCGGGTGAAACCCCTCCGGCGCCACAGCCCGAGCAGCGTCGCTTCGGAGAGAGAGGGATTCGAACCCTCGATACGACTTTACATCGTATAACGGTTTAGCAAACCGCCGCCTTCAGCCGCTCGGCCATCTCTCCACGCTCACGAACCACGATTTTGTGCGATTTTTCCGCTCGTCGTCCCGCCAACAGCGAGTTGTCGGAGGCGACTTGCTAACCGTTTGCTAACGAGGAGCGTCTACCTCCGAATTTACCAGCAGCGATGAGCTAAGGGTGTTAGGCCGCGCACCACCTCCCTCTAAAGCGTGGGCATAACGTCGAGAGCGTCAGGAAGGCGGAGCTGTGTCCGAGGAGAGCGTCGTACGTC
>DATDIA010000154.1:0-4584 GCA_036521295.1 Candidatus Cybelea sp.
AGTTGGCGAGTTGAACGCTCTTCATACCGACGATGCGCAGTGACGCTGCCCGAGCCAGCGCTTCGGCATTGGTTCGAGCCTCGGCGACTGCCTTCGCAATGGCCTCCGCGCGCGCCGCGCGAGGATCGGCGAGGCCAAAGCTGACTCCGGTGATGCCGGTGGCGCCGGCAGCGATGCATGCGTCGCTTACGCTGCCGGCGGACCCGATTCGGCGCACTTTCACGGAGAAGCTACGAGAGACCGTGTAGCCGTACCGCTCATCCGACGGATTTGAGGGCAAGACGGCCGGCCGCGGATTGTAATTTACGTTGTAATACGCGAGCGCCACATCGCTGTGCGCAATTCCAAGCTTCGCAAGCGCCGAAACGATGCGATCGTACCGTGCGTTGTTTTGCGAGATCGCATCGCCGGCGGTTTCCGCGTTCGTCTCGACGGCGGCGTTTACCATCGCCACGTCGGGCGCCAATGCAACGGTCCCGGTTCCGGATGCCGTGATTTCCGTATCACCCGGCTGCGCGGCGCCCGCACCGGCGGTCGTCAGCGAGAACGCCGCCAGCAGGCTAATGAGTGTACGCTTCATAATTTGGGTATGCTGCACCGCAGGGACATTTCGCCCCTGTCACTTTCGCGGAGCAAAGGAGAGTACGCTTGTGGGAATTCTCGCGTGGATCATCTTCGGGCTCATCGTGGGACTGGTTGCCCGCTGGGTCGTGCCCGGCGAAGCGCCCGGCGGGATCGTCACCGATATCATCGTCGGCATCGTCGGTGCGATTATCGGCGGCTGGCTGTATGGTTACTTCGGACATGCCGGCGTGACGGGCTTCAATCTTCCTAGTATGGTTTGTGCCTTGATCGGCGCAGTCGTGCTGCTATGGATCGTGAGAGCGGTTCGAGGTAGACCCGCGGTCTGAAGGGCGCTCTCCCCGGTCGAGGGAAGCTGACCTCATGGCCTACATCATCACCGAGCCGTGCATCGGCACCAAGGATAAGTCGTGCGTTGACGTCTGTCCCGTCGATTGTATCCACGGCAAGGATGAGGACGAGATGCTCTATATCGATCCGGAAGTGTGCATCGATTGCGGCGCTTGCGTTTCGGCGTGCCCGGTCGAAGCGATTTTTGCCGATTCGGATGTGCCGGAGAAGTGGCAGAACTATACGGCCATTAACGCCGAATACTTCAAGAAGTGATCGCAGAGATCTCGAGCCACGCCTTTGATTCCTTCTTTGCGTGGGCGCCGTGGGTTGTCGGCGCGGCGATTTACTTCGCTTTCTACGTTGCTAAGCGGCACGAAAGCGGAAGTAGCACGAAGCCGGCTGGCCCGACGTATGCGTGCGCCGTCTGCGGACGGCGCGGCTCGCGCGATCAAATGGTGCCGCAGAATCATGGCGGCGCCGTCGGCTATCAATGCGCTCAATGCGCAACCGGGTCGGAAGCACCGGCGCACTAAGACCGCCGGCTAGAGTACCTCGTCGGAGCGCTACTGCTGCTGGCCGTAGTCTTTCATAACGTCGTGCATGCGCGCGGCCATTGACAGCGCGTCGTCCCATTTCCGTTGCCAGGTGTTGCGACCGAAAATCAGTCCGACGCAACCCGCGGCCATCGCGACGTGCGCCTTGTGAATCGTGGCCTCGTCGCCCATCTTGCTCCCCCCTGAAACCAGCACCAGACTGCGGCCGGCAGATTTGACGACCCTGCGCAATCCTTCGAGATCGTCGAACACAAGCGTGTCGTACGGTTTGGGGAGCTTTGCCGCGTCATCGGGTTTCCAGACGGGCTCGTTGAGTTTGATGATGTCGGCGCCCAGCTCGCAGGCGACGCGCGCGGCATAGTCGACCGCATAAAGCGAATCGATCCCGCCTTTGGACTTGACAGCCGAGCCGCGGGGATAGGACCAGATCACCAACGGCATTCCATAGCGATCGCACTCGCGGCGCACGTCGTTGCACTGCGCGATGTCAAGCTCTTGTGCGGGACTTCCAACGTACAGCGTGTAGCCTACCGCGTCGGCGCCTAGTCGGATCGCATCCTCGACTGAGGATGTGAGCGGGCTAAACGCCTCGTCGTCGGGCGGAATGTTCGTTTTCCCATTGACCTTGAGCAAGAGCGGAACGCGGCCGGCGTAATTTTTTTGGTATTTCTCGGCGAGCCCGATATGCAGCGCGATGCCGGAAAAGTTGCCTTCGACCGCGAGCTGGTAAACCCAATCGGGGTCGACCGCCGCCGGATTATCGAAGAAGTCGACCGGCCCGTGCTCGAGCCCCTGATCGATCGGTAGCATCATGAGCGTTCCATTGGCCGGCCCGTGCTCGTACATCAAACGGTGCAGGCGAGTGCGCTTCCCGATGGAGAGGTTCATCGCGTCGAACGTTGGACGAGCGATCGTGGGAGTGGCAGTTGCTGTCATAATGACAGCGCCTTCGCCGCATCCCGAAGGTTATCCTGAGGCCACGCCCAAATGGCCGCTCGTGATTGCGCGCGTCGGCTTCGTTGGATTGGGTGCAATGGGTGAGCCGATGGCCGGCGCGTTGCGTCGAGGCGGTTTCGAAGTAACCGCCAGCGTGCACCGACATCGCGATGCGCTGGATCGCTTGCGCTCCCAAGGCGTGGCGGAGGCAGCCGATCCGGGAGCGTTAGCCGGCGAGGCCGACGCCATCATCGTGTGCGTTCCGGACGCTCCACAAGTGGAGGACGCGCTTTTTGGCTCGCGTGGCGTGGCTAAAGGTGCCAAGGCGGGCTTGCTCGTGATCGATATGTCCACGATTTCACCCGTGGCGTCGCGGGAGTTTGCCCGACGCCTCAGCGAACGGGGCATCGACTTTGTGGACGCGCCGGTAAGCGGCGGCCCGGCTCGCGCGCGTTCCGGCTCGCTGACTATCATGGTTGGAGCATCGGTCGAAGCATTCGCGCGGGCAAAGCCGCTGCTGCGCGCGATGGGAGATCCGCATCATCTCGGTCCGGTCGGCATGGGCGAAACCGTCAAGCTCGTCAATCAGATCATTATCGCCAACGTCATGATCGCCAACGCCGAAGCCTTGGTCTTTGCCGAGCGATCCGGCGCCGACCTCGGCGCAGTGCGCGCCGTGCTCGCCACCGCGACCGCGTCGAACTACCTCCTCGCCGAATGGCTGCCGAAAACGTGGCTCGCCGGAACGTTCGAGGGCGGGTTTGCGCTCGATTTAGTTCGCAAAGACCTTGCCGCGGCACTCGATGCGGCTCGCGTTCTCAGACACCCGATGCCGGCTACGGGCCTGGCGTATCAGCTCTATACTCATCGCTCCGCAAGAGGGGACGGCGCGCTGGACTACAGCGCGATAGTGAAATCGTATGAATGTAACGCCGGAGGCGAAGCCGCCGCGGCTAGCCTTAGTCAAAAACCCGGACTTCAATAAAAAAATTCTGGTCGTGGACGACGAGTCCGCGATCCTTCAAACGCTGCGGTTTAATTTGGAGCGCAGCGGATATGCGGTCGTTACCGCGGGCGACGGCCGCAGCGCGATCGCAATTGCACAGCGCGAGCAGCCCGACTTGATCGTGCTCGATATCATGCTTCCAATTCTCGACGGTGTAGAGGCTTGCAAGGAGATTCGAAAGTTCAGTCCGGTCCCGATCATCATGCTGACGGCCAAAGATCAAGAGATCGACAAAGTGCTGGCGCTCGAGCTCGGCGCCGACGACTACGTTACGAAACCTTTTGCATTGCACGAGTTCCTGGCACGCGTCAAGGCACGGCTGCGGCGCCAGACTTCAATGCAAGCCGGTCACGACGAAGCGATCACCTTAGGCGCCATCATGCTCGATCCGTCGCGCCAGCAGCTCACCGTGCGAGGCAAGGACGTTGCCCTCGCTCCGAAAGAGTTCGGGCTGCTGCGTGTGCTCATGGAGAACCACGGCCGCGTCGTTACGCGGCAAACGCTGCTCGATAAAGTGTGGGGATACGATTTCGAGGGCGAGCAGCAAACCGTCAGCGTCCACATCCGGTGGCTGCGAGAGAAGATCGAAGAGGACTCGCGCGCGCCGCGACACATTCTGACGGTGCGCAGCCGGGGTTATATGTTTAAAGCTTGACGCCGCTGGAGTGGTCGCTTCTGGCTTTGGTTGCCGGTTTAGCCGTCGGCCTGGCGTTGGCGCGCGTTGCGTTGAAAGCCGAAGCACCGTCGCCCATTGGCGAGCCGCTCCCTTCAGCGCAACATGCGGCACATTCGATTTCGGTCGATAGCGCGTTCGCCCGGCTGGTCGGCGCGCTTCCGGTCGGCGTCGTGCTCGTCGACCGGTCCTGCCACGTCGAATTCGCCAATGCCGCCGCGGGAACGACGTTCGGATTCGATCCGAACCGCGCACTGAACGTTCACGTCATCGAGGCCATACCGAACATCGAACTGGAGCGGCGAATTACCGATGCGTTGCAAGGCGAGGCGTCGGTTGCCCCGCTCATGCTCACCGGAGCATCGGGACAGCGAACCTATCGGGTTTCCGTCTATCCGCTGACGGAGGAGAACGACGATCCGCAACGCGTGGTCGTCTTTTCCGACGATCAGACCGGATTCGTGCGCCTCGACCGTGCGCGCAAAGAGTTTTTATCGAGC
>DATDIA010000155.1:0-10522 GCA_036521295.1 Candidatus Cybelea sp.
ATACGATGGCGCTGTTCGAGCAACGCAGTGATGCTTTGCGTTACCGGGTCGATCTGCGCCGAGCTCGCGGCGGAGACCATCAGCGTGTTTACGGTCGTCAACCCGGTAAGGCGCTCCATCGCCGAGGTATACGGAATGAGCACGATGTCATCCTGATCCTGACCGAGGCCGCTCTGTCCCAGCGCAGCCAGCGTGCCGACAACGGTGAACGGCGCTCCTTTGATGATGACCGTTTGGCCGACCGGGGAATCTCCGTTCGGAAAAAGCTGGCCCACCACGGTCTGCCCAAGCACCGCCGTCTTCGCCGCCGACGCGACCTCGCTCTCGTTGAAGAAACGTCCGCTCGCAAGCGGCCACGAACGGATGAACGTGTAGGTCGGAGCCACGCCCGTAATCGTCGTCTGCCAATTGTTTTCGCCGGCAACGACCTGCGTGCGCAGCGAAACCGTCGGCGAGACGGCGGCCACTCCGGGGAGCTTTGCGATCGCCAGGCCGTCGTCGGGAGTAAGAGTCGAAGCACCCCCAAAGCCGGTGCGCGCGCCGGTCTGCGTCACGCTGCCCGGTTGTATGACGATCAGATTTGAGCCCAAGCTCGCAATGCTCTGCTGCACGGAAGTACGCGCGCCGACGCCGATCGCGACCGTGACGATCACCGCGGCGACGCCGATCACAATGCCGAGCATCGTGAGCATCGAGCGAGCCTTATTGCGGATGAGCGCCGTCAGCGCGAGACGGAGCGTTAGCTTGAGGGTCATGCGGCTCGTCTTTCGTTGACCGTATCGCTTGTGATGAGACCGTCGCGGAACGTCACGATTCGGCGAGCGTATGCGGCAACGTCGGGTTCGTGCGTCACGAGCATGATCGTCATACCTTGCTCTTGGTTCAGTCGCGCAAAGAGGCGCATTACTTCTTGCGAGCTCTTCGTGTCTAGTGCTCCGGTTGGTTCGTCCGCCAGAATGAGTCCGGGATCGTTGACGAGCGAGCGCGCGATCGCGACTCGCTGCTGCTGGCCGCCCGACATCTGGTTGGGATGATGGTTTGCAAGCGGTTCAATGCCCACCATTTCGAGCTTCGTACGAGCGATTTGCTCGCGCTGCAACTCCGAGACACCCGCATAGACCATCGGCAGCTCGACGTTTTCGAGAGCGCTCGTTCGCGGTAGCAGATTGTAAGCCTGGAAGACGAATCCGAGTCGCCGGCCGCGGATGTCGGCGCGCTCGTCGGAACTCAAGTGTGAGACCTCGGCGCCTTCGAAGCAGTAGGTGCCCTCCGTTGGGGTGTCGAGCAATCCGACGACGTGCATGAAAGTCGACTTGCCCGAGCCCGAGGGTCCCATCACGGCGACGAACTCACCCGATTCGACGGTCAAGTCAACGCCGCGCAGCGCGTAAACGCGATCGTTCCCCATCACGTACTCCTTGCGCAAGCCGGTGGCGGCGACGACGGGCCGCATCAATGGAATCCCCGCGCGGCGCCGCCCATCGGCGCACCGCTTACCGGAGAGCGCAAATTCTGATTCGCGGCGCTTGCGTTGTGGGGCGTGGCACTCGTTGCGATGACGACTTGATCGCCTACGGTAAGCGCGCCGGGCTGTACGGGCGCGACTGCGGCTTGCGTACCGTTGGTCAGGCGAATAGAAACTTCGATTGGAATCGGTTTGCCGTTGCGATCGACAAGGAGTCGCGCCGTCGAGCCGGCTGCGATTGCGGTGTTTGCAGCCGAGCCGGTCACGCTTCCCCACGGCGTTGTTGCGGCGCGTCCGGGCGTGTGAAGCGCACTGAGGGGAACGGTGAGAGCGTTGCGCGCGCTTGCGACGGCGATGGTCGCGTTTGCCGTCATGCCCGGCAGAAGCTTGCCGCCGCTATTCTGGGCGAAGACCACGACATCGTAGGTCACGACGTTGTTCAGAGTTTGGGGGTTGATGCGCACTTGTGAGACAATCCCGTGGAAAACTTCGTTCGGATAGGCAAGGACCGAAAACGCGACCGGATCGCCGGACTTGACGTTACCGATGTCGGGCTCTCCGACGTTAATGTCGATTTCCATCTTTCCGAGGTTCTGTGCGATTGAGAAGAGCGTCGGAGTCTGCAATGACGCAGCGACGGTCTGACCGACCGAAACGTCGCGGGCAACGACGGTGCCGTCGACGGGCGACGTGATGACGGTATGCTGCAGGTTGAGCTCGTTCTGCCGAACGACGGCCTCCGCCGCGTCGACATTGGCCGCCGCTGCTTGCGCGCTTGCGACTTGGCTCTCTGCCGTCGACGCATTTTGGCCCACTGTGGCATTGCTTGCGACGCCTTGAGCCTGCGCCTGTGCAACGGCGGCTTGCGCAGCCGCAACGTCGCTCTCGTCCTGTGCGACGTTCGAGCGGTCGGTATCAACCGTGCTCTGAGCGACGTAGCCTTGTGCGAGGAGTGCGCCGTCGCGTGCTTGTGTTTTCTGCGCCAGCACCAACGCGGCTTCTGTTTTGGCGACGTTGGTTTTGGCCGACGCGATTGCGGCCGATTCCGCCGCGGCGTTTGCGCTTGCAACCGTGATGCCCGACGCCGCACCGTTTGCGCTTGCTGCCGCCTGCGCCACTTGCGAGCGTGCTTGGGCGAGTGCGGCTTCGGCTTGTTCGAGCTGGGCGTCAAACATGCTCGGATCGAGGCGAGCCAAAACCTCTCCTCGCGTGACCTTGCTGTTGTAATCGACGTTGATCGACGCGATCGTTCCCGAAACTTGCGTGCCGACCGAAATGAGATTCTGAGGGTTAACCGTGCCCGACGCGGTCACCGAGGCAACCAGCGTCGTCTGCGTTACCGGGGTGGTGATGAGCGCAACGTTCGAACGCGTGCGCAGCAAGAGGCCGGCGAGGATAGCACCGGCAACCAGAAGCGCTGCCGCGCCCCAGAGCCAGCGCGGCAACTTCGCAAGAATGGTGCCGGTCGCACCGGCGTGTGAGGTGGGAATCGTGATCGTCGACATGACGTTCTCACGATATCTGATGAGCCTGACAACCGGTGGAGATTCTCCGGCCGCCGCTTAAGCTAAGATTAGCGTCTCAAGGCTACGGGTGCGGGGTCGGTTCCATGTCCGGCGCCGGTGTGCCCGTGAAGATATACTGGTCGTTCGTCGAGTTCGGCGCCGGACTCGCAAACTGATACTGCATTGAGAGACCCGAGAGCACGGCCGCCGTCTCCGGATAGACTTGGCCTCGGAAGGAGCCATCGTTATTCATCGTCGCGACAACGTGGAGCTTTCCCTCAGGACCAGCGCCGAGGCCGAGGTCGATGGACGATGGTCCGATGTCGAACCAAATGTAGTTGCCGTCGCGACCGCCCGCGACCGGGATAAAGAGCTTGTAGAACGCGGTGTGGTAGTATCCGCGCAGCGTGCCGTCGGAAAAGAGCTCGATGTCGAGGCGCCCGGCAAGCGGATACGGCGATCCGTAGACCTCGGTTATCGCTGTGGTGAATTGCGAGTCGGTTGGCTGGCCTGACACCGCGCTTGGCATTATGGCAATGGGGATGCTTACGAGCGCAATGTAGCTCACGAACCGCAACATGGAAGACCGTACCATTCTAACTCCTCTCGTTCGACCTCTCTAAGGGAGTAGAGCGCTCGGCTTGCCGAGAACGTGACGAGAGTGATACAGCCAGCCGAAATCGACTTACGAGGCCTTCCGGCCTGGGAACGGCCGGACCTCGTGCGCAAAGCCCTCGACCGTCTTCCATCGGGAGCGTCGATTACCCTGATAACCGAAAACGAGCCACGCGCGCTCTCGTCGCGCATCACTCAAGACCGGCCGGAACGCTTCGTAGTCGAAACGCGTCGCGTCGCGAGTCGCGTTTGGCAGTTGCGTTTGACGCACCGTCCCGGCGAGGGGACCGATCGCAACTCGGCCGTGCAGCATTTGAGCCGAAGTCCCGCCTTCGCGGGGCTGGATGCCGGCGTGCGCGCAGAACTCGCCGACTCAGCGATTTGGCAGACAGGTCGTCGCGGACAGACGCTCGTCGCGGAAAACGTCGATTGGCCGTACATGGGAATGGTAACCGAGGGGATCGTCGCGCGCGCTAACGGCGGCGGTCGTGAGCGCGAGCGTATTCTTTATGAAATTTTCCCCTATGAGCTCTTCGGGGTCGCGGAGTATTTCGATCGCGGCCTAAAGATGGCGCGCATCGCGGTCTTTTCAAAGACTGCGCACGTGCTCAAGCTGCCATGGGACGTCATTTCGCATGTTACCGCGCGTTATCCGCAGCTGACCAACGCGCTGGGAATCGTGATGGCTCAACGCGTGCGCCTCTTGGCCGACGCGCTGAGCGTGCAGGGTTCGCTGCCGATACTCGGGCGCATCGCTCGCGTGCTGCTGCCATACGCGATGCCGGAACGCGGCCTCGCGCCGGCGTCGGCATCGTTATCGACCGTTACGCAATCTCAGATTGCCGCCGCCGGTGGAACCGTCAAAGAGGTTGCGGCCCGCGCGATTGCCGAGCTCGAATCGCGCAACGCACTGCGGCGCGAACACGGCCACATCCGCTACCTCGACCGCGAAGTGCTGCTCGAGCTCATTCAAGACGTTTCGTAAAATGGTTACTTGCCGTTATGTGATGGTAGAAAAGCCGGCGTAGGAATGTAGCACGGGCGGCAGCACGACCGAGCCGTCGGGCTCTTGAAAGTTCTCCAGGATAGCGATCATCGTGCGGCCGATCGCGAGTCCAGATCCGTTGAGCGTATGCACGAACTCCGGTTTGCTCCCCGGCTCGCGCCGAAAGCGTATCGACCCTCGGCGTGCCTGAAAGTCGGTGCAGTTCGAACACGAGCTGATCTCGCGATAGGCACCGCTGCTGGGAATCCACACCTCGATGTCCCGTTGCTTCGCCGCATTGAATCCTATGTCGCCGCTGCAAACCGCGACGACGCGATACGGAAGTTCCAATTCCTGCAACAGCGATTCTGCGTCGTGCGTGAGGGTGTCGTGTGCGTCGAAAGAAGTCTCTGGTGCGGTGAGCCAGACGAGCTCGACCTTGTCGAACTGATGCTGACGCATGAGTCCGCGCGTATCCTTGCCTGCCGCACCGGCCTCTCTGCGAAAGCATGGCGTGCCCGCGACGTACTTGCGAGGCAATTCATCGAACTCCATAATCTCGCCGCCGCGAAGCGCCGTAAGCGGAACTTCGGACGTCGGAATCATGAAGAGATCGGCCTCGTCGTCCTTAAACATCGCGTCTGAAAACTTGCTCAACTGTCCGGTCGACCACATCGTCTCGCGCGAAACGAGGAGCGGCGGTGCGATCTCGCGGTATCCGCGACTCGCTGCACGATCGAGGAAAAATGCGGCCAGCGCGCGGGAGAGACGCGCGCCCGCGCCGGCGAGCACGGAGAATCGGCTTCCCGAAAGCTTTGCGGCGCGCGAGAAATCCAGAATCCCCAGCATCTCGCCGAGCTCCCAATGCGGCTTGAGCGTGAAATCGAACGTGCGCGGCTCACCCCAGCGGCGCAGCTCGACGTTGGCGCTTTCGCCGGCGCCTTCAGGAACGGACCCGTCGAGGAGATTCGGCATATTGTCGAGCAGCGCGCGCAATGGCGAAGCCTCCCCTGAAACGGAGAGAGAGCGCGCCCGCTCTTCCAAGCCTTCGAGCCGTCGCGCGAGTTCGTTTAACTTCGGGCGCAGCTCGCGCGCAGCAGCCGCTTTATCTTCGGCCTCGCCGATTGCGACGGAGAGCCGGTTCTTCTCGGCCTTTGCTCGCTCGACGGCACTCAGGGCGGAGCGGTACTCTTCGTCGTAGCGCAGAATCTCGCCGACCGGCGATGGATCGAGCCCGCGTCGAATGAGAGTATTTCGCACGCGGTCGGGATCGCGCCGAATCACAGCGATATCGAGCATGGAGAAGCGCGCCTTATGCGGTCCGTAAATCCAGTCCTACCGAAAACCGAATTTGCGGTAGAGCGATTGCTCCCACCGCGGCAGGCGATCGTGGCGTTCTTTGCGCGCGTAACGATTCCACCGCCGCGGAGCGAGCTCATCGCGCTCGACGAGGCGCTGGGCCGAATCCTAGCCGAGCCGGTCGTTACCGGTGACGACTATCCGGCCGCGCATCGCTCGGCGATGGACGGCTTCGCGCTACGCGCTCAAGAGACGCCCGGTGAGTTCGAATTGGTCGATGAGGTTCGCATGGGCGCGATGCCCGCCGCCTCCATCGCCATAAGATCCGCCTGCAGGATTCCAACCGGCGGCGTGCTTCCGGAGGGCACCGATTCAGTCGTACCAATCGAAGAGGCGCGTGCCGCGCGAAACCGGCTGTTTGTCGACGAAGCCGTGGCGACGGGGGCCAACGTTGTCGAACGCGGCGCCGACATGCGCCGAGGCGAAACCGTTCTTCAACCCGGCCGGCGCATCCGGGCGCCGCAGGTCGGCGTGCTTGCGACACTCGGCGTCACCGCCGTGCCGGTCTATCGGCGGCCGGTCGTCGCAGTCTTCTCGAGCGGCGACGAGCTCGTAGACCCCGATAGGTCACCGTCGCCCGGTCAGATTCGCGATTCGAATCGCTATGCGATCGCGGCGTCGCTTCGCGCGATGGGCGTCACGGCTCGGCACTACCCGACGTTGCGCGATGAGGAGTCGGAGTTCGAATCGGCGCTCGCTACGGCATTGGCGGAGTGCGACGGCGTCGTCGTTACGGGAGGCTCTTCGGTCGGAGAACGGGACCGCTTGCCGCACGCCGTTGCGACGATCGCGGATCCCGGCATCGTCGTCCACGGACTTCGGGTGAAGCCGGGAAAGCCAACGCTCTTCGGCGCCGACGCCGGCAAGCCGATCATCGGATTGCCGGGAAATCCGATGTCGGCGTTGCTCATGCTCGAGGCGGTCGCCGCGCCGATTATTGCCGCGCTGGTCGGTGCGCCCGTTGTCGCAGCGACGCTTCAGGCGCGCCTCGCGGCGCCCGCTCGCAGCCGCGCCGATTGGACGTGGTACGTGCCGGTAACGCTGCAAAACGATGGCGAAGCGCTTTTCGCACACCCACTCCCCGTGCGATCCTTTTCGGTCAGCTTGACGGCGCGTGCCGATGGATATGTCGTGATGGAAGAGCGCGACGAAGAGTTGCCGGCCGGTGCTCCCGTCTCCGTTGTCTCTTTTTTGGGAGGCTGACTCTAGCGGTGATTCGTCCGACCCGCGCCGTCGAAGCGATTCCTCTGACCACGCCCTTCATCGGCCCCGAACAGTTGATGCGCGACACGGGTCAGCGTGAGCTGGTGCGCCTCGGTGCGAACGAGAGCGCGTTTGGTCCATCGCCCAAGGCCGTTGCGGCGATGAGCCGCGAGCTAACTCGGCTCTCTTGGTACGGCGATCCTGAATCGCTCGACTTACGCGATGCGCTGGCCGAAAAGCATGCTTGTCGTCCGGAGCAGATCGTCATTGGGGCGGGCATAGACGATCTCATGGGTTTGGCGGTGCGCGCGTTCGTGGCGCCGGGCGCTGCGGCGCTCGTTACGCGCGGCACCTACCCGACCTTTGCCTACCACGTCGTTGGATATGGCGGCCGCCTGACCGAAGTCGCCTATCGCAACGACGGCACGCCCGATTGCGAGGCGTTGGCGGCGGCGGCGCGGCGGGAGCACCCCTCAATCGTTTACCTCGCCAATCCGGACAATCCGAGTGGACGCTTCATCCGAGCCGACGAGATCGTGGCCTTCTACGAGGCGCTGTCGCGCGACAGCCTTTTGTTGCTCGACGAGGCCTATGCCGATTTCGTGGACGAAAGCGAATTATTGCCCCGCAGCTTTGAAGACCGGCTTATTCGATTGCGCACGTTCTCCAAGGCGTACGGTATGGCCGGGGCCCGAATCGGCTACGCACTAACGACCGAGAGCAACGTAAGAACGTTTCAGAAAATTCGGCTCCATTACGGCATCAACCGCAACGCCCAGATTGGCGCGCTTGCATCGCTTGGTGACGATGAGTTTCGTAGGTACGTCGTCGAGGAAACCTCGCTTGCGCGCGACGACTATTACCGGCTGGCACGTGCGCTGGGCCGCGGATATATTGAATCGCATGCGAACTTCGTCTGCATCGAGATGGAGACGGCCCAACGCGCGGTTCGCGTCATGGACGAGCTGCTGGCACGGGGCGTCTGGATACGTAAGCCCGGTGCGCCGCCGCTGGATTCTTATATAAGAGTCAGCGCCGGCACTGCCACGATGCGCGCAGCCTTTGGCGACGCGCTGCGCTCGGTGTCGGCCGAGGTCTTTGCCTAACGGTGAGGTACGCGATCGTCTCGGACGTGCACGGGAACCTGGACTCGCTCGAGCGCGCCTTTTCGATGATTCCCGGTGAGGACGCCGTACTCTCGCTGGGCGACGTTGTCGGATATGGACCGAATCCGAACGAGTGCGTCGCCGCGCTGCGCGAGCGTTGCCGGCACGCCGTCTTAGGCAATCACGACCTTGCTGCCACCGAGAACTTCGGCGTGGAGAACTTCAACAATGCGGCCCGTACCGCGATCGCGTGGACGCAGAGCGTGCTCGATCAGACGAGCCGGGAATGGCTGAACGCGCTTCCGTACGAGATGCGCTTGCCGGAGTTCTTGCTCGTGCATGGCGCGCCTGTAAACTACTTCGAGTATATTCTCGACAAGAGCGCCGCCGCGCGTGCATTCGACGCGACCGACGCGCGTGTCGTGTTCGTCGGACATACGCACATCGCCGAGTATTGGACCCTCGACGCGGATGGCGGCATCGGACACAAGCACATGCAGCAGGGGGGCGAGCTGAAACTCGAGGCCGAGAAGCGGTACATCATCGACGTCGGCAGCGTCGGTCAACCGCGAGACCTCAATCCCAACGCAAGTTTCGTTCGGTACGATCCAGCCGCCCAATCCGTAACCTGGATTCGTTACGAGTATCCGATTGGCGAGGTCCAGCGTAAGATGCGCGCCGCCGGCTTGCCGGCGTATCTCGTCGAGCGGTTGCAGGTGGGACGATGAGCGGCGTGCCGTTCGACGACGGTAACTGCTTTGCGTGCGGTCCAACCAATCCGATCGGCTTGCACGTCCACTTCGATCGTGCTGACGATGCGGATGGGGTGTTCGCACGTCTCACGTTGGCGTCGGAGTACCAAGGATGGCGCGGAATCGCGCACGGAGGCATCGTTACGGCATTGCTCGACGAGGCGATGGCGCATGCGGCCGGTTTTGCCGGTCATCGCGGCGTTACCGCGACCGTCAGCGTGCGTTTTCGCAAACCCGTGCCGCTCGAGGAGCCGATCGAGGTGCGCGGTCGCGTGATGTGGCAACGTCGCAACGTGCTTGGCGTCGAAGCCGGCGTTTTCAACACGGCCGGTCACGAACTTGCGCGCGCCGAAGGCAGTTTCGTCTCGCGCGGAAGCCTGGAAGCTGCCGACGACCGTCGCAATCCGCTTTTAACGCAATGAGCAACGCACCCTCGATCGACAATCGCCGCGCGCGCTACGAGTATCACATTATCGAATCGCTCGAAGCCGGCCTCGTTTTGACTGGAACGGAGGTCAAGGCCATCCGCGGCGGCGGCGCCAGCCTAAGCGAGGCTTACGCGCGCTTTCGCGATGGCGAAGCGTGGCTGCTCGGAATGCACGTTCCGCCCTACAGGCAAGGAAGTTTTTCGAACGCCGAACCGACGCGACCGCGCAAACTGCTCCTGCATAAAGAAGAGATTCTGCGTCTGCAAAGCAGGGTCGCCGAAAAAGGCTTGACGGTCGTGCCGCTTCGTCTTTATTTCACCCGAGGCATGGCGAAAGTTCAGCTTGGGCTCGTGCGCGGGAAGAAGCTTTGGGACAAGCGGGCCGACGTGGCAAAACGCGACGTCGAGCGCGAGATCGCGGCCCACGTGCGCCGGTAGTGGCAGGCGCATGAGGGGCGCGCATCCGGAGCGTGCCATCGAACGCGCGATCGAGCGGAGCGGCGTTTTTCGTCAGGGGGAGCATGTGCTGGTCGCGTGCAGCGGTGGGCCCGACTCCGTTGCGCTCGCCGCGGCCATGAACGCCGTCGGAACGCGCGATGGGCTTACGATCCGGGCGGCCTTCGTCAACCACGGACTGCGCGCTTCCGCGTGGCAGGACGAGTGCATCGTGCTGCAGCTCGCGGCTCAACTTGAGATACCGCTCGATCTCGTGGCGCTGCAACCCGATGGCTGGAACGAGGAACGATTGCGGACGGCCCGCTACGACGCGCTTATTGAAGTGGCAAAGCGGCGGGTGTGTACCGTCGTGGCAACGGGACATCACGCTGAAGACCAGAGCGAAACGGTGCTCCTGGCGTTGCTTCGCGGCACCGGGCCAGCCGGGTTGCGCGGCATCCGCAGCCGTCGCCGGCTGACTCCATCGCTCGATCTTGCGCGGCCTCTGCTCGTAATTCCGTCGGAGGCGCTGCGCGCCTATTGTCACTCGCGGGCGCTTCCTTACGCGGTCGATCCGTCGAATGCCGACGCGACCCTGCGCCGCAATGCCGTGCGGGAGGCGCTTCACACGCTGCGTCCGCTTTTCCCCGGTTTGGATTCGGCGGTCGCA
>DATDIA010000156.1:0-4776 GCA_036521295.1 Candidatus Cybelea sp.
CGGGCCATCCGGAGGCCGAGCGAACGCCGGGCGTCGAGGCGACGACTGGACCGCTCGGTCAAGGCGTCGGGAACGTGGTCGGCATGGCGATCGCCGAGGCGCATCTGGGGGCCGTCTACAATCGCGACGATCAATCGATCGTCGATCACTTTACCTATTGCATCTGCGGCGACGGCGACTTGATGGAAGGAATAAGTCAAGAAGCGCTCTCGCTCGCGGGTCATCTCAAGCTCGGAAAGCTCATCCTCTTTTACGACGACAATCTCGTATCGCTGGCAGGCCCTACCGACGTCGCATTCACCGATGACCCAGTCGCACGCTTCGATGCGAGCGGTTGGCATACGCAGTTTATCGACATCGATCATGGCAACGACGTGGCGACGATCGATCAGGCAATCGAAGTCGCAAAAAACGTCACCGATCGACCGTCGTTCATCGCGGTGCGAACGCACATCGGCTACGGCTCGCCGCGCCAGGATAGCTATCTCGCCCACGGCGAGCCGCTCGGCCCCGAAAACGTCAAGAAGGCGAAAGAAGAGCTCGGCTGGCCGCTCGAGCCGGATTTCTACGTACCCGATGACGTGCTCGCCTTCTACCGCGAGATCGGCGCGAAGGGCGCCGATCTCGAAAAGCAGTGGCAAGCGACGTACGATGCGTGGAAGGGCGCGAACACCGCTTTGGACGCGCAACTCGAGCGAGCGCTGCGTCGCGAGCTGCCGCCCGATTTGCCCTGGCCGTCGTTTACCGCGGAGAACGGAAACGTCGCAACGCGCGACGCCGGCGGCACCGTGATGAACGCGATCGCACTCTCGCTTCCCGAGCTCGTCGGCGGATCGGCCGATCTCGACCCCTCGACGAAAACCTACCTTAAGAACTGCGGCGACTTCGAGCCGCACAGCTACGCGGGCCGCAACATCCATTACGGAGTCCGCGAGCACGCGATGGCGGCCTGCACCAACGGAATATCACTGCATGGCGGCCTGCTCCCGTTCGCCGCGACCTTCTTCAACTTTCTCGATTACCTAAAGCCGGCGCTGCGTATAGGCTGCCTGAGTGGGATTCACTCGATCTATGTCTTCACTCACGATTCCGTCTTTCTCGGTGAAGACGGCCCGACGCACGAGCCGATCGAGCAGCTCGCGACGCTGCGAGCGACGCCAAACTGTTTCGTCATTCGCCCGGCCGACTCGCTCGAAACGCTCGAAGCGTGGAAGCTCGCGATCGCAGCAAAGAATGCACCTTACGTGCTCGTGCTAACGCGGCAAAAGGTGCCGTTCTTGGGCGCCCGCGACGCCGCCGTGGGAAAAGGCGCCTACGTTCTCGCCGATGCCGAAGGCGGAAGCCCGGATCTCATTCTGATCGCGACGGGCTCGGAAGTTTCGCTCGCGGTCGATGCGAAGAAAATTCTCGACGGCAAGGACATGAGCACGCGCGTCGTCTCCATGCCCTGCTGGGAGCTCTTCGACGAGCAGCCGCAGGCGTATCGCGATGAAGTTCTGCCGCCTACAATCGGTGCCCGAATGTCGATCGAAGCGGGCGCGACGCTTGGCTGGGCCAAGTACGTTGGCGATCGCGGGTACGCCTTCGGGATCGACAAGTTCGGCACGTCGGCACCCGCCGCCGCAATCGCCAAGGCCTACGGCTTTACGCCGGATAACGTCGCCGATGTAGCCCTTGCGAAGTTTGCTCTAGCCGCTCGTTAGGAGACCACCATGAAGAACCAAGTCCAGCAACTGCTCGATGCGGGGCAGAGCGTCTGGCTCGACAACGTCCGCCGAAGCATGTTCGCCTCCGGCGAATTACAGCGTTTGATCGAAAACGGATTGCGCGGCATGACGAGCAATCCAACCATCTTCGAGAAGGCAATCGGTGCAGGCACTGATTACGACGAGCAACTCGCATCGCTCATCGGCTCGGAGAAGAATGCCGACTCGCTCTTCTGGGATCTCGCGATTCAAGATATTCAAAGCGCCTGCGACGCGTTCGCCCCGCTTTATGGCGCGTCGGGTGGGAACGACGGCTTTGTCAGCCTAGAGGTGTCGCCGTTGCTGGCCCACGACACGGCCGGCACGATCGCAATGGTCAAGGAGCTGTGGGACCGAGTCAACCGCCCGAACGTGATGATTAAAATTCCCGGCACGAAGGAAGGCTTGCCGGCGATCGAAGAGTCGATCTACCGCGGCTACAACATCAACGTTACGTTGATATTCTCCGTCGAGATGTACGAGGGCGCGGCGTTGGCATACGTCAAAGGGCTTGGCCGCCGCGTCAACGATAACAAGCCGATCGACAAGATCCGTTCGGTTAACTCCGTCTTTGTCAGCCGAATCGATACGGCCATCGACAAGCTCCTGCAAGACCGCATCGCAAAAGGTGAGAAGCTCGATCATTTACTCGGAAAAACCGGAATTGCCGGACTCAAGCTGACTTATCAGAAGTTCAAAGAGATATTCTCTAGTGGCGAATTCGCGGCGCTC
The DNA here is from genome assembly GCA_036521295.1 of Candidatus Cybelea sp. Lineage (GTDB taxonomy): Bacteria > Vulcanimicrobiota > Vulcanimicrobiia > Vulcanimicrobiales > Vulcanimicrobiaceae > Cybelea. Next base: position 2,478 of record DATDIA010000156.1, read on the forward strand.
AAGGCAAAGGGCGGCGCGGTCCAGCGTCCACTCTGGGCCTCGACCTCGACGAAAAATCCTCACTATCCGGATCTGATGTACGTCGAGACCGTCGTCGGCCCCGATACGGTCAATACGATGCCGCCCGCGACGCTCGACGCGTTGCTGGACCACGGTAAGATCGTGCCGGACACCGTTGAAAGCGATCTGCGTGCTGCCGCCGAGGTGATGCGTGGTTTGCAAGAGGCGAAAATCTCGCTCTTCGATGTAACGCACGAGCTTCAAATCGAAGGCGTGCAGCTCTTCTCCGATTCCTTCGCGGCGCTGCTCGGCGCGATCGTCTATAAGCAAAAACTTTTGGAATCGGGCGGGGCGCAACGAGTGCATCTATCGCTTGGAAAATCTGAGCCCGCGTACGATGCGGCGCTCGAAAAGCTTGCATCGGCCGATTTCCTCAAGCGCCTCTGGTCGCACGATGCGACGTTATGGTCGAATCAGCCCGAAGCCGAGGCCATCATCAAGCAAGCCTTGGGGTGGCTCGACATCCAGCAACACATGCTCGACGAAGTAGCCGGGCTCAAATCGTTCGCGAACGATGCAAAGGAGAAGTTCGACTCGGCCGTCGTCTGCGGCATGGGCGGAAGTTCGCTCGCGCCGGACATTATCGCCGACACCTTCGGCGCCGTGGACGGCTATCCGCAACTGCACGTCCTCGATTCCACGTCGCCGCAGCAGATTAAAGAGCTCGAGGCAAAGATCGATATTCCCACGAGCCTCTTCATTATCTCGAGCAAGAGCGGCACGACGACCGAGCCGAACGCGTTCTACGCTTACTTCCATGAAAAGGTTTCGAAGGAACTCGGTGCGGCGCAAGCGGGACGAAACTTCGTCGCAATCACCGACCCCGGGACGACTTTGGACAAGGAGGCAAAAAACGAATCGTTCCGGGCAGACTTCGAGAACGATCCGAACATCGGCGGCAGGTACTCGGCGCTCTCCTTCGTCGGGATTGCGCCGTCGGCGATCGCCGGATACGATATCAACCTGCTGCTCGACCGTGCGCTCGGGGCAATGCACGCCAACGATCGCACCGTCGACCCGCGTAATGCGCCCGGCGTGCGCTTCGGCGCCGCGATCGGCGGCCTCGCCGTCAACGGGCGCGACAAACTCACGATCGTCACTCATGCTGCAGTCAAGGCGTTCGGCGCGTGGGCCGAACAGCTTATCGCGGAATCAACCGGCAAGCTTGGCAAGGGGATCGTTCCCATAGAAGGCGAGGCGCTCGGCGCACCGGGCGACTACGGCGACGATCGAACCTTCGTCTACGTCGGTGCGAACCTGACGGATCCCGATGCCGGGATCGACGAGAAGCTCGAAGCGCTGCAAGCTGCCGGCCATCCGGTGATTCGACTCGATATGAACGACCGGTACGACCTGGGCGAGCAGTTCTACCTCTGGGAGATCGCGGTCGCCGCAGCCGGCGTCATTCTCGGGATCAACGCGTTCGACCAACCGAACGTGCAAGAATCAAAGGATAATACCGTCGCACTCCTCGCGCAGTACGCGAAGAACGGTAGGTTCGACGAACCGAAAGTGGACGTTGACGGGCCGGCATTTAACGTCGCGTATCTCTCGGGCAGCCGAGACATTTCGGCGCAAAACCCAGTCCAGGCGCTCGCCGGGCTCTTCGCACAGCTGCGCCCGCACGACTACAACGCGATCACGGCCTACATTGCGCGCGACGAGACGCACGCGGCATTGCTGCAAGAGCTGCGGCTGAAGATCCGCGATGCACATCGCGTTGCTACGACGGTCGGCTTTGGGCCGCGCTTCCTTCATTCGACCGGGCAACTGCATAAAGGCGGCCCCGACACGTGCGTCGTGCTGCAAATCGTCGCCGACGATCCGGACGACCCGATGATTCCCGGCATGAACGTCGGTTTCCGCACGCTGCTGGCGGCGCAAGCGCTCGGCGACTGGATGTCGCTCGACAAAAGACACCGCCGCGGCTTGCGCGTGCATCTCAAGGGCGCCGTCGAGCCCGCGCTCCGCGCGCTCGTTGCGGCAGTCGACGAAGCGTTGGCCGTACGGGCGTGAATCGCTCGCGCCGGGCGCCGGCCATGCTCGCAAAGCGGGATTTGCGACGAGCGCGCGGCAGCGCAGGATGCGCACTTCGTTCCGAACTTGTTCCCGCGCGCGAGCGCATAAGCCGAGGAGCACAGGAGGTGCGACGAAGTGCGCTCCCGCGGCGAGGATGCAGATTCACGCCCGCACAGCCAACGCTTCGTCGACTGCCGCAACGAGCGCGCGGAGCGCGGGT
>DATDIA010000157.1:0-3669 GCA_036521295.1 Candidatus Cybelea sp.
TATCTCGAAAACGCCAAACACGTCGAGTTGCAGCTTCTGGCCGACAAACACGGCAACGTCGTTCACGTCGGAGAACGCGACTGCTCGCTGCAACGGCGCCATCAAAAGCTTTGGGAAGAAGCGCCGGCCGAAATTCCGCAAGACGTGCGAACGGCCATGCGCGAGGCCGGCGTGCGCGCAGCAAAGGCCATCAAGTACGATTCTGTCGGCACGATCGAGTGCCTCGTCTCGGGCGATGCGTTCTATTTCCTAGAGATGAATACGCGCATTCAAGTCGAGCACACCGTTACCGAAATGATCGCCGGACTCGACTTGGTGCGCGAACAGATTCGGGCCGCCGCGGGCGAACCGCTCACCTACGCTCAGAGCGAGATCAGCTTCCGCGGTTGTTCGATCGAGGGGCGAGTGAACGCCGAAGATCCGGGGCATGAGTTTCGTCCGGTCCCCGGTACGATAACCGCCTACCGCGAGCCGGGCGGTCCCGGGGTCCGCGTCGATTCCGCAGCGTATTCGGGATGGACGATTCCAACACAATACGATTCGCTCATCGCCAAGCTCGTCGTCTGGGCGCCGACGCGAGAGGATGCGATTGCGCGACTGCGGCGAGCGATCGACGAGTACGTGATCGAAGGCGTTCCGACCACGCTGCCGCTCCTGCGCGCGCTCTGTGACGAGCCAAGCGTTATTAACGCGACGTATGACACGGCAACGCTCGAAGCGTTCGCGCGCACTCACTTGCCCGCGCTACCAGATGGCCGCGTCGAGCGGCGCCCTTTCGTTTCAGCAGCTAGACGCGCGAGCGCGCTTCGAACGGCACCACGTTTGACCGCGCTGCGCAGAGGCGGAACGAGCGCCGGAGGAAATACGGTGCTCTCACCGATGCATGGCCTCATCGTCGAGTTGCGCGTTGCCGACGGCGATCGCGTGACGGAAGGCCAGGTCGTGGCCATTATCGAGGCCATGAAAATGATGAATGAAATCCGCGCGCATCGCAGCGGGCGAGTCGGTACGGTTATGGTTGGCGCCGGATCGAGCGTCGAAAGCGGCTCGCCCCTTGTGACGATCGAAACCTGATGGCGAAAGAGATCAACGATTCGGGCATACCGATTCGGCCCGTCTACGACGCGAGCGAGACGGCGCGGTGCGAGCTGGGCGAGCCCGGAAGCTTTCCTTACGGGCGCGGCATTCGCAAGGACATGTATCGTGGCCGTCTTTGGACGATGCGCCAATATGCGGGCTTCGCAACGGCGGCCGAGTCGAACGCTCGCAACCGCTACCTCCTTGAACGCGGGCAGACGGGAATTTCGGTGGCCTTCGATCTGCCGACGCAGCTCGGCTTTGACTCCGACGCGCCACAGGCCCGCGGCGAGGTTGGAAAAGTCGGCGTCGCCATAGACTCGATTGCCGACATGGAAGTGCTTCTCGACGGCCTGGCGCTCGATCGGGTCACCGTCTCGATGACCATCAATGCGCCGGCGTCGATACTGCTCGCGTTACTGCTCGCGGTCGCACGCCGACGCGGCATCCCCTTCGACAAACTCGGCGGCACGGTACAAAACGACGTGCTCAAAGAGTACGTCGCCCGCGGCACCTACATCTACCCGCCGAAGCCTTCGATTCGTTTGGTGACCGACGTGATGGCTTACTGCGCGCGCGAGGTTCCGCATTGGAACGCGATATCCATCTCGGGCTATCACATTCGCGAGGCCGGCTCGACGGCGGTCGAAGAGATCGGCTTTACGCTTTCCAACGGGAAAGCTTATCTGCGCGCGGCGCTCGCCGCCGGCATAGCGCTCGACGAGGTCGCACCGCGCATCTCGTTCTTCTGGAACGCCCACAACGACTTCTTCGAGGAGATCGCTAAGTTTCGAGCAGCTCGTTATCTGTGGGCGCACATCACGCGCGACGAGTTCGGATGCCGCGATCCGCGCTCGCAGATGCTGCGTTTTCACGCTCAGACCGGCGGCTCAACGCTGACGGCGCAGGAGCCGGAGAACAACGTCGTTCGCGTAGCGCTGCAGGCCCTAGCGGCCGTGCTCGGCGGAACGCAGTCGTTGCATACCAACGGTAAGGACGAGGCATTGGCACTCCCGACCGCCGAGAGCGCTTTGGTGGCGCTGCGTACCCAGCAAATCATCGCCTATGAATCGGGCGTCGTTGACGTCGTAGATCCGATGGCCGGCTCGTATTACGTCGAAACGTTGACGGCTGAGTTGATCGAGCGCGCGCGCAGCATCATTGACGAGATCGATGCAATGGGTGGAAGCGTCGCGGCGATCGAAAGCGGCTGGATGCAGGCACGAATTGCCGAGTCCGCGTATCGCGCCCAACAAGCCGTGGAAAGCGGCGAGCGCGTCGTCGTCGGCGTCAATCGATTCGTTGAGAGCAACGGCGGAGCCGAGATCGCGCTTGCGCGAGTGGACCAGCGCGTCGAGCGCGAGCAAATCGAACGGCTCGACGCCTTTCGGTCGGCGCGGGATCCTGCGGCCGTACACCGCCAGCTCACCAGGTTGCGCGGCACCGCCGGAAGCGACGAGAACCTCATGCCCTGCCTGGTCGATGCCGTCGATGCCGACGTAACGCTCGGTGAAATCTGCAACGTTTTGCGCGAAGTCTTTGGAACCTATCGGTCCAAAGAAGTCGTGGGATAGCGACCCCTCGCTCGTGGAAATCGATCACGTCGCCATCGTCGTCAAAGACCTCGAAGCTGCGCTGCGTTTTTATACGAGCACGTTAGGCTTCAAAGAGATTTTCCGCGAAGTCGTCTACGATCAAGGGGTCGAGACGGTCGGTTTGGAAGCGGGCGGATCGTTCGTCGAGCTCTTGCTGCCCCTCGACGAAAACTCGCCCGTCGCTCGTTATCGCGGCGAGGCCGCCGCGAAGCTCCATCACACAGCCTACCGGGTTTCGGATATTGCGGCAACGCTCGCCAAACTCAAGAGTGCAGGCGTGCGATTGATCGACGAGCACCCGCGCCAAGGCGCACGCGGGAGCCTGGTCGCCTTTCTTCATCCGAAGGCAACCGACGGCGTTCTCATCGAACTCTGCCAGCGTTGATTTCCGGAAACCTCGATCGGCGCCGGCGGGCGCTGTTTTGGTCGACGATTGCGTCGACCGCTCTTCACGTTATCTTTTTGATGCTGCTCTTTTATGCAATCGTACGCCTCTTCGTGCAGCGAGGCGAGAAAGAGGTCGTCGCGCAGACGACGATCGTTACCATAAAGAAAGAGGCACCGACGCCGGCCCCGACGCGAGCGCCGACGCGCCCCGTTCGTCCGGTGCGACAGCACGAATCGGCGCCCGCAAAGACGCCGCGTCACGAGCTTGCGAAGGAAACCCTGGCTCCGGCTCCTCATGAGCCGCCGCGGCGCACACCCAATGTACCTTCACGGTTCCAGCGTGATGAAGCCGGCTTCGCGCGCGAAGTCGCCCAGCTCAACGAACAGAACGACCCCCATGCGATCCCTACGATCGATCCTGCCTCACGAGCATCTTCGACGAAGAGCTACGCGTTCGACGTTCCTTCGTCGTTGCGCGGTGAGGAACACGGCAACGGTATAATCACGCCGGTAGAGAGCTGGCACCGCGATGGCCTCGATTGCTATTACGGGCGTTACGAGTTCACGTACCCTGACGGCGCAATGGAGAGCGGCAACATCGTCTGGCCGT
>DATDIA010000158.1:0-6567 GCA_036521295.1 Candidatus Cybelea sp.
AACGCCCCGACCAGGCGACTGAGGCTTGCTTCGCGTTGATCGATTCGAGCTTTCCGGACTCCGCGCGTTTGCAAGAGTATGGCGAATCGCTTTCGCGCCTAGTGCGCACGCATCGCTTTGTTTCCGTTGCAAAGGCAGGCGGAATTGAGCTCTATCGCGCGAGTCATTGCCGCTAATGAGAGTTCTCACCCGGAAGCAGATGGGCGAGGGCATCGCTAACACGCGAGGGCCAGTCTTCACCGGCGGGCACGATGCGGTGCGGCGCCGCCCACGGCGCCCAGCGCGCAACCTGCAAAACATGATCCCGAGTGCGCGGAAAGACTCCAACGACCGGCGTGCCGATCATGCCGGCGACATGCATCGCCCCGGAATCGGGAGTAACGATGGCCGCGGCTGCGCCGATCGCCGCCTTCCACGGTTCCAGCTCTTCGTAATAACTGACGGCATGTCTCGCGGCAACTGCGATTCGCTCCGCATAGAGAGCCTCGGCTTTAGCTGAGAGCAGGTGCAGCGTCGCGATCGCCGAGATGCGGTGAATCATGTCGACCACCTCCCCGAACTCGATGCCAAGCCGTTCCCATTTGTCGGTTATCTGGATGGCGACGCGTTCGTCGGGCGCCGGCTCGCTCTCGATCACGAGGGGGCGCAATTCAGCGAGATCGCGGGTCGGTGGCTCACTTCCGACGAGGGGCGTGCCGAGGCGAAAGAGCACCTCGCACTCGTGGGGACCGCGCCGATCCAAACCCGCACTGCGAAAGACGACGGCGGTGAGAAGGCGTCGCGCCCAGAGCGCCTTGAACGGCTTGCCCCGCGCATCCGCGAAGCCGATGCGAACCGGAGCGCCGACGGCGCACGCGAGGCGGTAGCCGCCCGGATCCTCGGTGGCGACCAAGACGTGCGAATATTCTGCGCGCTGCAACTCGCGGCCGAGCCGGTCGATGGCAGCGAGATTCGATGGCGCGCTCGATCGTAGCTGTAAGTCCGTAGTCACGATTCGTCGCGCGGCCCGCGAGGCAAAGGCGCCCGCATTGCTTCGCTGCAACACCACGTCAACCGGGATCGCGCTGCGGCGCATCGCGGCGAGCAGCGGCGTCAGCGCGAGCGCATCGCCGATCGCATCGAGGCGGATGATCAGCACCGACGCTGAAACGTTCGACATGCCCGTTCATTCGGACCGCCATTTCCAGGTCGCCTGCCCGCCGCCGTGATTGCTCGCGACGACATCGTCACGTTCGACCAGCTCGACGGTTACACGACCATAAGGAGCTTCGGGCACGTTTCCGGCAGAGCGACGCGGCCACGCAATCGGTTGCGCTCTACCTTTCGCAGTCTCGGCATGCTGATCGGCCTGGCCAGCGTGGAGTTCCTGAGCGATGCCGAGCAGCTTCGCAGCGAGGCCCTTGAAGCGCTGCGCCGCCGCGCGGACGCAATGGGAGCAAACGCCGTCATCGGCCTGCAGTTTTTCGTCTCGGAGGACAGCGACGGGTCGTGTCAGGTGGTCGCGTTTGGGCGTGCCGTCTCGGTGACTAAAACGGAGCGCGCATAAGTGAACGAGACCGAACCGCTGCACCGGCGCGAACGCCTCGCGCAGGCCTCAGTTGCGGCCGCCGCTTGCCGAAGGTGTGCGATCGGCTACGAACGGCGTAACAACGTCTACGGCGAGGGTGATCCCTGCGCGCGGCTGATGGTCGTCGGCGAGGGGCCGGGCGAGACCGAAGATCAGCTTGGGCGTCCTTTCGTGGGTCGAGCCGGCCAGCTGCTCGATCGAATGATCGCGGCAATTGGCCTGGCGCGCAGCGAAGTCTACATTTGTAACACGGTTAAATGCCGCCCGACGGTGCCCGGTCCGAACGGACCGCGAAACCGCGCTCCCGATCCGCAGGAGATGGAGAACTGCCGCTCGTTTCTGGACGAGCAGATCGAAATCGTCGCTCCCGAAGTGATTCTCGCCCTTGGATCGCCGGCGGCGAAATCGTTCTTAGGACGCGACTTTCAGATCACGCGTATGCGCGGTCAATGGTATGTTGGGCCGCGCGAAATCCCGCTCATGGCGACGTTTCATCCGGCCTACATTCTGCGCCAGACCGGCGGAGAGATCGAGGGAGTCAAGCGGATGGTTTGGTCCGATCTCAAAGCCGTGCGTGCGAAGCTCGACGAGCCGCCGGTACCGACCGTGCAGCAGGTCGAGATACGGCAAGTGAGCCTGTTTGAAACCCCTTGATATGTGGTTGCGCGAAGTCGTTGGGCGCGGGGGCTTCCCTAACGCCGATGAGTTCGTGCGCCATTACGATCTCAAACCCTATCGCCTGAGGCAGCTCTACCACGCGGCCTCGAAAGAGCTGCTCGCAAATGTCAATGACGTCACGACCCTGCCAAAGGAGTTGCGCTCGGCGCTGGTGGAGCGAGGCATCCTTTTTTCCTCAATCGACCCGATGGCGCTGCAGCGATCGCAGGACGGCCAGACCACAAAGGGGCTCTTTCGGCTGCACGACGGTAAAGAAGTGGAAGCGGTGCTGATGGAGCATCACGGCGATCGCACGACGGTGTGCATCTCGTCTCAGGCGGGATGCGCTTTCGCGTGCGCGTTCTGCGCTACCGGACAAGGCGGTTTCAACCGCAACCTCTCAGCCGGCGAGATTTTCGACCAGGCCTTGTTCTTCGCGCGTTCCCTTGCGACGCGTAACAAGCGGATCACCAACGTGGTCTTCATGGGGATGGGCGAGCCGTTTCACAATTACGACGCCGTTACGGAGGCCGTCGCGCTTCTGAACGATCCGCAGGGTTTTGGCCTCGGCCACCGCCACATCACCATCTCGACGGTCGGCATCGTGGATAAGATCGATCGTTTTGCCGACGAGCATCTTCAGGTAAACCTCGCGATCTCGCTCCACGCGCCGACCGACGAGCTTCGTTCGCAACTCATGCCGATCAATCGGCGTTTCCCGCTGCCGGTCCTGATGGCGGCCTGCGAGCGTTACGTGCGCAAAACCCACCGCAAGGTCTTTTTCGAATACGTGATGCTCGGTGGGATTAACGACGACTCCGCCTGCGCCGCGGCGTTTGCCGAGCTCATGCGGGGCCGGCTCTACCACGTCAATTTGATTCCGTACAATCCTACTCCCGACGCGCCGTTCGTCGCAACGCCGGACTCGCGCATCTGGGAGTTCGCCGCGATCCTCGATGCGGCCGGCATACCGGTCACGGTGCGTCAGAACATGGGACGCGACATCGCTGCAGCCTGTGGTCAGCTCCAAGCCGAAACGCAACCGAAAACCTGCACAACGCCGGCGTAGCGCAGGGCGGGGGTTTCGACGGCAGCCGATAAATGTAGCGCTTGGAATGGAAACGGCGGCCTCGGCACAGCGCGTCAGCATGGAGGAGATAACCGGGCTGGCGAAGCGCCGCGGATTTATCTTTCAATCCAGCGAGATCTACGGCGGCCTCAACGGCTTCTGGGATTACGGGCCGCTTGGTGCGACGCTCAAACGCAACGTCAAGGATGCCTGGTGGCGCGATACGGTCGAGCTGCGCGACGACGTCGTGGCGTTCGATTCGTCCATCATCATGCATCCGTTGGTTTGGAAGGCCTCGGGTCACGTCGACGCTTTCCACGACGTCATGGTCGATTGCAAGGTCTGCAAGCATCGTTTCCGATTAGATCAGCTGACGGACGGGGCGCAATGCCCGGACTGCGGCAGCAATGACTCGTTCACTGAGCCCCGCAACTTCAATTTGATGATGCGCACGTCGGTGGGACCGATGGAAGATACGTCGGCGCAGGTTTATCTGCGCCCTGAGACCGCTCAGGGCATCTTCGTCAACTTTAAGAACATCTACCAAACCGTGCGCAAGCGGCCGCCGTTCGGCGTCGCCCAGATCGGCAAGTCGTTCCGAAACGAGATCACGCCGGGGAATTTCACGTTCCGGTTACGCGAGTTCGAACAGGCGGAACTCGAATATTTCGTGCCGGACGACGGCAACGACATGGCAGTCTTCACGGAATGGGTGGAGCGGCGCAAGGCCTGGTACGCGCAGTACGGGATCGATTCCGAGCGCTTGCGCTTTTACGAGCTCAAAGAGTCGGAACGCCCGCATTATGCCAAAGCCGGCGTCGACGTGGAGTATCTCTTCCCGTGGGGTTGGGGCGAGCTCGAATCAATCGCCCATCGCGGAACGTACGATCTCGACGCGCACGCGCGGCTCTCCGGCAAAGACCTGCAATTTTTTGACGAGGCTTCAAAAACGCATTACACGCCGCTCTTGATCGAGAGCTCGGCGGGGATCGATCGCACCGTGCTGACATTCATGATCGACGCCTACGAGCGGGAGCGCGGGGTCGACCCGAACGGCAAGGCGACGGAGCGCATCGTTTTGCGCTTTCATCCCGTGCTCGCGCCGGTGCAAGCCGCGGTTTTTTCGCTGGCTCGCAACAAACCGGAGCTCGTCGAGCGGGCGCGCGCGATCGAGGCGGCGCTGCGTCCTACCTTTCGCACGCAGTATGACGAGGGCAACATCGGGCAGCTCTACCGTCGCCAGGACGAGATCGGAACGCCGTTTTGCATTACCGTGGATTACGAAACTCCCGACGACGGAACCGTGACCGTACGGGCCCGCGATACGATGCTGCAGGAGCGCATCAACGGCGATGGTTTGGCCGAATATGTAGGCAAGAAGTTGGAGCGATAACGGTGACGACTGGCACCAAGTACGTCTACTTTTTTGAAGAAGGCGAAAGACTACGCGTTGCGTCCGAGCCAAACTCGATGCGCAACATCCTCGGCGGCAAGGGTGCCGGCCTCGCGCAGATGACCGCCGCCGGTTTGCCGGTGCCTGCGGGCTTTACCATCACCACTGATGCCTGCCTGCGTTTCTACGAGTCCGGAGGAACCTTCCCCGAAGGCTTGCAGAATCAGATTGATTGCGCGATGCGCGAGCTCGAGTCACGGACCGGCAAGGGCTTCGGAGCGATCGAGAACCCGCTGCTCGTTTCGGTACGCAGCGGCGCGCGAGTCTCGATGCCGGGCATGATGGACACGATTTTGAATCTCGGCCTGAACGACCGCACCGTCGCAAGCCTCGCGAAGCTGACCGGCAACGAGCGCTTCGCCTGGGATGCCTATCGCCGATTCGTGATGATGTTCTCAAGCGTCGTCCTCGGAATCGGCAAAGAACATTTCGAAGAGCAGATCGACGCCATGAAGAAGTCGCTTGGCGTCGCGACCGACGCGCAAATCGACGCCGCCTCGTGGAGGGTCCTCGTCGATCGCTTCAAAGCGATCGTACGCGAAAGCGCCCGGCGGGAATTTCCCCAGGACGTGTTCGAGCAGCTGCGGGGTGCGATCGAGGCGGTCTTCGATTCTTGGAAGTCAAAGCGTGCCGTCGATTATCGCCGGTTCAACAAGATACCCGACGATTGGGGCACGGCCGTCAACGTGATGGAGATGGTATTCGGCAACATGGGTGAGGACTCTGGAACCGGGGTCGCATTCACGCGTGATCCCAACACCGGCGAGCGAACGCTCTTTGGTGAGTACCTGAGCAACGCGCAGGGAGAGGACGTCGTCGCCGGCATTCGGACTCCCGAGAAGATCGCGGATCTTGCGCGCCGGCAGCCTAAGGTATACGACCAATTTGCCGAGATTGCCGCGCGGCTCGAGCGGCACTATCGCGACGTTCAGGATCTCGAGTTTACGGTCGAGCGGGGAAAGCTCTTCATGCTGCAAACGCGCAGCGCGAAGCGCAGCGCCGAGGCGGCAGTCAAAATAGCGCTCGATCTCGTCAACGAAGGGCTGATCGACAAACGGCGAGCCGTTGGAATGGTCAACGCGCAATCGCTCGATCAGCTCTTCCACGCGCGGATCGATCCGAGCCAATCGCTCAAGGTCACGTGTAAGGGACTCAATGCTTCGCCGGGAGCTGCAGCCGGTCAAATCGTTTTCTCGGCTGAAGACGCGGTGGCGTGGAAAGAGAACGGGCGCAAGACCATTCTCGTCCGCACGGAAACGAATCCCGACGACGTCCACGGCATGATCGCGGCTGAAGGCATTCTCACCGCCAAAGGCGGCGCCACGTCGCATGCAGCCGTCGTCGCGCGCGGCATGGGCAAACCCTGCGTTGCGGGCTGCGACGCGCTCGTGATCGACCGTCGTAACAAGTCGGCGAGACTCGACGGAAGCGAGCTGCACGAAGGCGATTGGATTACGATCGACGGTACGACCGGTAACGTCGCGGTCGGCGAGCTTGCCTTGATACGGCCGCCGTCAAAGCTGCCGGAATGGCTGGCGAGGTTCCTGTCGTGGGCCGATGAGTTGCGGCGGATGGAGATTTGGGCAAACGCCGATACTCCCGACGATGCCGCCAAGGCGCGCGAGCTCGGCGCGCAAGGCATCGGACTCTGCCGCACCGAGCACATGTTCATGCAGCCCGAGCGTCTTCCGGTCGTCCATCAGATGATTCTCGCCGTCACGGCGGAGGAACGCGCGCGAGCGCTCGAGCACCTCCTGCCCTTTCAGCGCGACGACTTTCGCGGAATTCTCAAGGCGATGGAAGGGCTTCCGGTTACGATTC
>DATDIA010000159.1:0-2620 GCA_036521295.1 Candidatus Cybelea sp.
GACGACGACCGAGCTCAACGCGCAAGTCGAGTTCTACAACCTCGCCAAGCAGAACGGAGTCTACGCGCAGCTACCCTGCACGAGCGACACGTCGCAGGAGAATAGCGGGGCGGGCATCGCCAACGATTCGCTCAACGGACTCTTTCTCGTGACCGACCCGACCTATTGCGACGGCAGCCAGGGCAGCGCGCTCGTCGTCTATGACGAGAGCGGGAATCTGGTCGAGACGATCACGGGTTTCAAGTTCGCGATCGGGGAACCGGCGCCGGTCATCAACCCCTCGAAGCGCATGGGCTGGGCCTTTGGCCCTGGTTTTAACCAGCTGCAGCAGTTCTTTTATTAAGGGGAAGCGAACGGCCCTTTCCTCACTTGCAATTTGGGAGGAATAGACCATGTTGCGATACACGCTTACGGCGGCCGCTCTGGCAGCGGCGCTGCTCGGAGCCTCTGCGTCGGCGAAGGCCGCCGGCGCTCCGATCTCCGATTCCGACTATGTCGCTAAAATATCGACGGCCGCGCCGCCCGCGGTGGTGAAGGGCGCGACCATCGTCCAGATGGCCGACAACGGAACGATGCGCACGATTCAAACGGGAAGCAACGGCTTCACGTGCATGCTGCTCGGCCCGCAAGAACCGATGTGCGCGGATAACAACGCGATGGGCTGGATGAAAGCGATCATGACGCACGGAACGCCGCCAGCGTCGACCGGTTTCGTCTACATGCTCGCCGGCGACGAAGGGGCGAGCAACTCCGATCCGTACGCGCGAGCGCAGACCGCCGGCAATCATTGGGTGAAGACGGGACCGCCCGTGATGATCCTCGGCCCCTCGGTAAAGAGCATGGGTTATCCGATGGGTATCGATCCCGATCCGACCAAGCCGTACGTGATGTGGCCGGATTCGCCGTACGCACACCTGATGATCCCGGTAAGCGTTAGCCCGTAAGCGGGCGCACGCTCGCATGAAATAGCCACGCCGTAGGAGTCCGAGCGGCGGCATTGGAAAGTCGGCCAGCCTATGGCTAGGCATGGGTTGGGCGCCGCATTGCTCGGACTTCTCTTCATAATGGCGTGCTCGTCGAACGGTGGCTCGACGCTTGCTGCGCGCAGCGGCGGCGACCTCGCGACGCTGCCCGGCGTCCGTCCGGCGAGCGGTTCGATCGGCCAGTACATCTCGCACGTCGTCGTCATCATTCAAGAGAACCGCAGCTTCGAAAACTTCTTCGCGGGTTATCCCGGTGCGAATGCGCCGCTTTCGGGCTGTTCGCTTCCGCTCGGCTCGCATGCGCACCCGCGGGTCGCCGCTCCGTTCCGTCGCGAGTCGAGTTCCGGATCCGGATGTCCGCCCGGCGACGTCACGATTCCGCTCAAGCAGATCAACTTCGATGGGCCGGACCTGCAGCACAACTGGCATTCGTCGATGCTCGAGTACGACAAGGGCAACATGGACGGTTTCGGAGAGGTCGGGGGGAAGGAGGCAAATGGTGCGTACTCGTTCGTGAAAGAATCGCTGATCTCGCCGTACTGGACGATGGCCAATCAGTACGTGCTCGCCGACGCGATGTATCCGAGCGAATGGGGCGGGAGCTTCACCGGCCATCTCATGCTGATCTCGGGCAACGATCAGATCCGGGCGGCTCCGAGCGAATCGGAGGTCGATTTCCCCAACGGCCTGCATGACGACTGCGACGCGCCGAGCGGTACGAGAAGCTCTTACATTACGATAAAAGGCGCGCCGCACTTCTATCAGGGCCCGTTTCCGTGTTTCGATCAGTTCAATACGATCGCCAACGTGCTCGATAAAGCCGCCATCTCGTGGAAGATCTACGCGACGAAGGTCGTCGGCGGTGGCATGTGGGAACCCTTCGAAGAGATCAAATCGGTGCGTTACGGCCCCGACTGGCGCACCAATGTGATCGCGCCGCAGACAACGATTCTCACCGATCCCGAAAACGGGAAGCTTGCCGACGTAACCTGGGTGACGCCGAGCAAAAAGGATTCCGATCATCCCGGCAATCGCAGCGGCGCCGGCCCGTCGTGGGTTGCCTCCGTCGTCAACGCGATCGGGGAGAGCTCCTACTGGAACACGAGCGCGATCGTCGTCGTCTGGGACGACTGGGGCGGCTGGTACGACAACGCGAAGCCGCCTCAGCTCGATTATCGCGGCCTCGGATTCCGGGTTCCGTGCCTGATCATCTCGCCGTACGCCAAAACCGGCTACGTCGACCACACGCAGTACGAGTACGCGAGCATCCTGAAGTTCATCGAAGATGTCTACAACCTGCCGAACATCGGACCCGCCTCCGAGATGTACACCGACGCGCGCGCGAAAGGCCTCGACAACGCCTTCGACTTCAGCCAGAAGCCGCGGGCGTTCGTGAAGATCGGTGGGAAGTACCCGCTCGCGCACTTCTTGCACGAGCCGCCTTCGAACGAGCCGGTCGACACCGAGTAGGCTGACTCTCTTCCGGTCCTAGCCGGAGCCTAATCCCAACTCGGATACATTCGAGCTTGCCCTGAGCGTGGTCGAAGGAGGCCACATTCGTGTGGCCCTCCTATCGTCTGCCTCGCGCCTCCCGCATCCGTCCCTTCGACTCGGTCAGCCGGCCTTCGTTTGGGATT
>DATDIA010000160.1:0-2407 GCA_036521295.1 Candidatus Cybelea sp.
ACACGCGGGTCGCCGGATGGAGGCGCTCGCGTCTGCCGGGGCGCCTTACGACGCCGGCAACCAGTTTCGCGAACTCCGAAGTGGTGTTCGGCAAGACTCCTTTCGTACGGCGAATTACGATTGCCCGAGCGATACGCCGCGCGCTTCGCTCCTCGCCGTAGCGGAAGAAGATGTCCGTCAGCTCGCCTTCGCTCGCCGTCGCGAGAATTTCATAGGCGCTGCGTCCGAGGTCTGGATTCATTCGCATGTCCAGCGGGCCGGACTTTCCGACCGAAAAGCCGCGCTGCGCGTCGTCAAGTTGCATCGATGAAACTCCCAAATCGAAGAGAACGCCGTCGACCGAATCGATCGCGTAACGGTCGAGGACGTCGATGATTTCTCGAAAGTTTCCCTGGGTGAAGGTAAACCGAGGGTCGGTAATCCCCGCCGCTCGCTCGGCAGCTCGTGGGTCGGCATCGATGGCAATTACTCGACCCGCACCGAGCCGCTCCAGAATCGAGCGCGCGTGTCCCCCCGCGCCGAACGTCGCGTCCACGTATATGCCGTTCGGCCGAATCGCCAAGTACTCGAGCGCCGCCCCAACCAGCACCGGCATGTGATTCACGAAACGCCCACATTACCGGCTCTCCTACAGACCAAGCTCGGCCATGAAGTTAGGGACCTCACCTTCGGGCGGCCTTTGGAATCCGAAGCGCTCCTTCGCCCAGATCTCGATCCGCGTCAACAGGCCGATAGAGACTACTTGCCGTTCGATTCCCGCAAAGGCTCGCAGCAGCGCCGGAACGACGACTCGACCCTGCGCATCACACGAGGCTTCTTCCGTATGAGCGAAGAGATACCGCAGATACTCACGGTAGCGTTCGTTCTTCCGCGGTACGGCTTCTAGCCGGCCGCAGATCTCAATCCAGGTAGCGGTCGGGTAGAGTGCGAGACAAGGATCGGGGTCGGCGATGGTTAGAACGAACTGGGGACCCAAGCGCTCGCGAAAACGAGCGGGCACAATAAGCCGCCCCTTATGATCAAGCGCGTGCTGCTCCGAACCGGCGAAGCGCGGAAGTTCCGCGTGCACTGAGTCCTCCGAAAGACACCACTAGGCACTACTTTTCACCACTATACGCCCCACATTTGCTTAAGGCAAGGTAAACATGCAAAGCCGGAGTGCAATCTGCGCAGTTTTTTAAGCGAACGAGTGTTCGGGCGATGCTCTTAAGAGGCGATGTTCAAATGCGTAATGCCGTCCACTCTTGACGCGCCCAGATGCAATAACCGAATCGCTTCAGTCCGGGATTTAATCTTCGTCGGTGATCCTCGAACCGCGACCGTCGTATTTTCGTAGGTTTCGGTAACCGAGCTCTGCCCGAGTCGAGTAAGCTCGGCAAACGGGTTGCTTGCCCCGCACATGCAACCTTTTGCTCCTTAGCACTCTCTTGACAAGAGTGCCAACTCTTCTAGAATTGCTCTGGAGTTTTGGGGCAAAACCACGTGTAAAGGAGGATGATTATCAATGGCCGATACTCTCGCACGCGACGAGCGCCCTCAAGCCTCGCGTATGGCGCACTGGGCGCCGTTCCGGGACTGGCTGGGTTTCGATCCCTTCCAGTCGATGCGCAGCTTCGAGTACGACGTCACGCGGACCGAGAACGGATATGAGGTCGAAATCCCGGTTCCCGGATTCAAGCCGGAGAACGTCGAGGTGACCTTCCAAGACGACGTCATCGCCGTGACCGCCAAAGGCGACCGGCGTTCGTTCGCGCGCTCTTTCACCGTTCCCGACGACGTCGATCCCGATAAGATCGATGCCCGCGTGTCAGACGGCATGCTCGTGTTGACGCTGGCCCGCCGTCCGGAAGCGCAACCACGCCGCATCAACGTTAAGTAAGGAAAACTACGCCAGAGCCGGAGCGGAGATTCGCTCCGGCTCTTCTCATGTAGACTGCAGCATTTCGGAGATATCCGATGATGCGGTCGGATAGCCGAACAGAACTCCCTCGAGTGTGCTCGCAGGGATCTTTGCACGAATTCCGAGCGAAAAAACGTTTACGAGCTCCTCGGTGTGAGGTCCGAGAACGTGCGCGCCGAGAATTCTCCCGGTTTCTTCTTCGATCAGGATTTGAAAGCGCGATCGGCGCGCCTGAATTCGGCGCGACGAATACCACCGCGTCGAATCGCCCTCATGGACGCGCAGGCGCAGGCCGCGTTCGCGAGCTCGTTCCTGCGTGAGCCCGGTCATGCCGAGCGGCGGAATGGTGTAGACGATGCTTGCGAGCCCACAAAACTCCAACGAATAGCGATTGCCCTCGAGCAGATTTCGCGCCGCAACTTCGCCTTCTGCGGCGGCGGTCGGCGTCAGCGGTAGGCCGCCCGCGTCGGCACAATCGCCGACCGCATAGACTGCCGGGTTGCTGAG
>DATDIA010000161.1:0-2000 GCA_036521295.1 Candidatus Cybelea sp.
ACATAATCGCAAAGAAGTTCTGCAGTTGCTCGGGGTGCAGGTCCATGTCGGCGTCGAGAAACGCGACGAAATCACCCTTCGAATACGACGTGCCGCAGATGAGCGCGTTGCCCTTGCCTTGATTGCGCCGGCAGCGCACCACGCGAACCAGCTCCGGCCAGACTCGCAGCGCGTCGATCGCCGCCGTATGGGTGCCGTCCAGGCTTCCGTCGTCGACGACGATGATCTCGAAATCGAGCCCGAGTTGCCGCATCGTCTCGACCGTCTCGCACACGTTGTCCGCGATCGAATGAGCCTCGTTATAGGCCGGCATGACAATCGAGAGCATGGCCCGGGAAGCTTGGCTCTCGTAGAAAGGCGAGCCTTCTCTGACAAAGTTGATTGTAGTCAATTTTCTCTACGCGATCGGCGCTTCACGGTTCTCCGGCGGGCTCACGAGATTGCGCTCGAACTTCGCAACGATCGTGTGCCACGCGAGTCCAAGCTCTTCAACGTTGAGCATCCGCGCGAACGCGACGAAGACCGCGCCTCCGATGCCGATCTGACCGAAAAGAAACCAGGCCCGCGACGCCAGCGAAGCCTCCGGCGTAACGCCGAGGGCGCCGATCCAGTGCAACGCCGCCAACATCGCAAGCGAGCAAACGAGTATTTTTCCAGTCGAGAAAACCAGGGCGCCCCAGTCGATGCCCGATACGATTCGCGCGGTTAACATCAGCAGCAGCAGCGCTTGCACGCTCTGGCTCGTCGAGTTTGCCAGCAAGAGGCCGCGGGCGCCCAAGCCCGGCAGCCATACGAGCGAAAGCAGCACGTTGAGGACGACCGTTAACACCGATATCGTTACCGGCCAGAGCGTCTCGCGACAGGCGAAGCAGCAACGCGTCAAGACGACGTTCGCGCCGAGCGCAATCAAGCCGACGGAGGCGTAGGGCAAAAGGCCGGCGGTCAGGTCGGTGGCGCTTGCCTGGAACGTCCCCCGCTCGAAGAGCGCTTGAACCATCGGGTGCGAGAGGACGATCAGAGCGCACGCCGATGGAATCGTGATGAAATTGACGAGCCGCAAGCCGGTGACGACGCTGCGCGCGACGCCGCGCCGGTTCTCGCGCGCGAACTGCGCGGCGAGCAGCGGAAAGATGACCGTCGCGATCGCTGCGGCAAAGATCTGCTGCGGGAAGTTCACGAGTTTGGTCGCGTAGTTCATGCCGGCGATATAACCCGGCGTGAGCGTTGAGGCAAAAAAGCGATCGAAGAACAGCGCGAGTTGGCCGGCTGCGGAGCCGACGATGATCGGCCCGAGCAGAACCCACATCTTCTTGAGGCCCGGGTGCTTCAGGTCGATGATCGGCCGGTACTTTCCGACCGATAAGAACGAAGGGAGCTGCACGAGCATCTGAGCGGTGAGGCCGAGCGCCGTGCCCAGGACGAGTGCGTAGATGCCGATGCCGTGACTCCAAATAACGACGCAAGCGATCGTCACCGTATTGACGGCCACGCCGACCAGCGCCGCCGAGCGAAAACGCTGATACGCGTTGAGCATGGCCGAGAGTACGCCGCTCAGACTGACCGCAACGATGCTGGGCATCAGCCAGCGCGTCATGCGAATCGCGACGCTCATCTGAGGAGCGGGAAAACCGTGTGCGATCAGCGGGACGTACCAGCGCGCCGTAAAATAGCCGGCGACCGCGCAGATCGTTACGGCGATCGCAAGCATGTTGAGCACCGTGCTCGCGAGACGCCAGGCCTCGTCTTCTTCGCGACGCGCGATATACTCGGAAAACGTCGGGACGAGCGCGCTTACCAGCGCGCCGTTAAAGACGCCGAAGAGAATAGTCGGAATCGTAGCCGCCGCGAGAAACGTATCCATTTCCCAACGGGTTCCGTAGTAGCGCGCGCTGACGACCTCGCGCAAAAAGCCGAGCAGCGTCGACGCGAACGTCGCCCCCATGATAAACAAGGTGGACCCGGCGACGGAGATACGGGGCCGCGAGCGCTGCCGCGCGGGG
>DATDIA010000162.1:0-10281 GCA_036521295.1 Candidatus Cybelea sp.
GAACCGCCGCCCGTTCCGCCCAACACGCCGAGCCAAGTGAACGTTCCAGCTACCGGCCGTGTCCAGTCGTCGGTAAAGTTGGTGGAGACCGTCCCACTATTGCGCGCCGATCCGGCATGGCCTCAGCTGCAACTTGCCAACGCCGTGTTGACCGGCGGTTTCTACTCGTCGCTGCTCTATCACGACTTGCGTGAGGTTCATGGTTACGCCTACTCCGTCGGCAGTCGCGTCGCGGCGGGAAAGGTGAGGGCGACGTTCAGCATCAACTATGCGTGCGAGCCGCAGAACATCGTTCCCGCCGAGGCTCTCGTAAAAGCCGTGCTGGCGCAGCTGCAGGGGGAGCCGATCGAACCGGATCGCCTTTTGCGGTCGAAGGCGCTGCTGATGGGCGAGGTACCGATTCGCGAGTCGAGTTACGATGGCGTCACCGCGCAACTACTCGACTATGCTACGCTCGGTTTGCCGTTAAATCAGAACGTTGTCGACGCACAAGCCGAGCTCGCGGGGACCGCGCAAACGGTCCAGGAGGCGTTGGCCAAGTACGTGCGCCCGAACGGTTTCGTGCGCATCGTCACCGGTCCGGGTCCACGCTAAGCCTAAGGGCCGATGCCGTGCGGCGTCGAACGCGGCGACGATGGATGCCGTCTGCGGGATTGGTTTCGATATCGACCATACGATTGCAATCGACAACCGCCTCGAAAGAGTCGCCTTCCTGCGCCTACTCGAAGTAATTTTAGCCGAGGGCGGACGGACGGTGGGAACGCTTAGCGATGAGATCGATAGCATTGACGAACTGCTGGCGCGTCAGCGGCGAGGTGATTTTTCTATTGACGACGCCGTGCGACGGTTCGTCGCAGGGCGAGGCTTGGAACCAGCGGACCGTTACGTCGAGCGGTTCCGGTCCAGCGCGGTCGAAATGGTCGATGAGTTCGTAGTACCGCTTCCGGGCGTCAAGCCAACGCTGGAAGCGCTGCGCGAGCGTAAGATCGCGGTGGCCGTGCTGACCAACGGCTGGAATCCGTTGCAGGCGCGCAAGGCCGAACGAGCCGGTTTTCGTGGTCCGATTTTGGTAAGCAGCGAGATCGGCGAACGCAAACCGGCGACAGGTGCATTCCAAATGCTCGTGCGTACGCTCGGAACGGATCCGCGGCAGACGTGGTACGTGGGAGATAGTCCGTGCGACGACGTCGCCGGCGCGCAAGCCGCCGGGATGCAAGGCGTTTGGATCGATTGGGAGCGTAAGGAATATCCGGCTACGCTGCGCAGGCCCGATCACACGATTCGCGAGTTTGTGGAGCTGCTGAGACTCCTGCCAGAGCCGGTGCGCGCGACGTGACGGGGCGGCTGTTCGTTGGGATTGCGGTTTGCACGCTGCTGGGCGCGGCTGCGGGTGCGCCGTCGAGCTACGACCAACAGCTGATCGATCTCGATCGCAGCTACACGATGTGGTCGTTCGCACAGAATCCGACCGCTGCGACCGATGCGGGAATCCACACCTACGACGATAAGCTCTCAGACTATTCGCCCGCGGTGCAGGCCGCGCAGATGGTGCGTCTGCGAGCCTACCGTGACCGGCTTTCGGTGCTGCTGCCGTCGGCCGGGGCGAGCGCGCACGATCGGGTCGACTATCTCTTGGTCCGCGCCGATCTCGAAGGCGACTGGTGGAGTCGAACCGTCCTGCGGTCCTTGCAGCGCAATCCCAGCGTGTACGAAGGCGAGTGTAGCAACGGCATCTTTTCGATCGTAAACCGCCAGTACGCGAGCGACGAGGTCCGCGTTCGCGCCGCGATCGCTCGTCTGCGCGCCTGCCCGCACGTGCTCGACCAAGGACAGGCGAACCTCACGCAAACGGTTCGAGAGTTTGCACAGATAGCGTCGGAAGACATTCGCGACGGCGACTCGCTCTATACGACGACGCTAACGGAAGCCGCGCGCGATACGTCGCCCGAGACGCGACGTGCGTTAGCTCAGGCACAAGCGGTAGCGCTCACGGCGTTGCACGCGTACCGGGCGTGGCTCGACGCGCACATGTCGAGCTTTCACGCCGGCGGCTTTGCCGTCGGGCGGCGGGAATACGATTTGTTTCTCCGGCGCATCTTGATGTTGCCGTATGACTCCTCGCAGGTTGCCGCAATCGGCCGGACCGAGTTGGCGCGCGATCGTGCGCTGGAGATGTGGGAGGCGGGACGCGACGCGCAACTACCGTCGCCGTCGCCGGCTCCAACCTTCGCGACAAAGACCGAGTTCCTTGCGCACTACGAGCGAAGTATCACAAAGCTCATCGACTTCATCGACTCGCATCAGATCGTCACGATCCCGTCGTATCTCGGGCCGTTTCACATCGTCGAGGTTCCCAAAGCCCTGGCCGCGACCTATCCGGGAGGGTTCATGAACCCGCCGCCGATGCTTGGAACCGATAGGCAAGGCTTTTATTTCGTGCCTGACTTTAGTCCGAGCAATCAGAGCTTCTTCGTGCAGCAGGCGCGCCAGTCGACGCTTCCGCTGCTCGGTCACGAGGGAATTCCCGGGCATTTCATGCAGTTTTCGATCGCATATCACAATCCAGATTTCGTGCGCCACGTCCACCAGGACAGCGTATTCTCCGAAGGCTGGGCTTTCTACGGCGAGGAGATGTTGATGCGGGAAGGGCTCTACGCTGACGACCCGGGCGCGCGCAAACAGGTGATTCACCTCATGCGCCACCGAGCGACGCGAGTCGGCGTCGACGTCGGCCTGGCGACCGGTGCGATGACGCTGCCGCAAGCGATTGCGTACTTCGAGAAGAACGCCGGCATCGACAACGTGACCGCGCGCGGCGAAGGAACGCGGTTTGCGATGGGGCCGGGCCAAGCGATCGACTATCTGATCGGAAAGATTCAGATCGAGCACCTAATCGGGTTGGTCGCAGACCACGAGGGCGCCGCCTTTAACCAGCGCGCTTTCCACGACCAGCTTCTCTCGTACGGTACGGTCCCGTACTCCACCGTTCTGTACGAATGGCTCGGCGACGACAGCTGGCTGCGCCCGGCGTTAACGCCGCTCGCGCCGCGGGCGTTTTGAGGGCTATGCCGCGCATCACGGGAGGATCGCTGGGAAGTCGAAAACTGCGCTCGCCCAAAGGCGTGCAGGTTCGCCCGACGCCGGGACGCGTGAAGGAATCGCTCTTTTCCATTCTGATGGACCGGCTCGAGGGTGCGCGCGTGCTCGATCTGTTCGCGGGTACTGGTGCTATTGGTTTCGAGGCGGCTTCGCGAGGAGCCGCGCGCGTCGTTTCCGTGGAAGCTTCCCGGGACGTGGCGCACGCAATTGAGGAGGCATCGAAGAGTCTTGGAGTCGACGACGTGGTAACGGTTTTTCCTGCGCCGGCTGAGCGCGCGCTCTATCGTTTGGAGGGGCCGTTCGACATCGTGTATCTCGACCCACCGTACGCCGATCCCGTCCCTTTGCAGCTGCTTCGTCTGATGCGCGAGCGCGAATTGCTGGCGCCCGGCGCTTTGGTCGTCTACGAACACGCCGCGAAACGGATCTTGCCCGAGATACCCGGGTATCGCTCCGTACGCGAAGAAGTCTACGGCGATGTCGCTCTCGCCTTCTTATCGCCGGACTCTTGACCAACGGTAGGCTGATGCGCGTGACGCGCGCGGTTTATCCCGGGTCGTTCGATCCCCCGACGAACGGCCATCTCGACGTTATCGAGCGCGCGGCCGACTGTTTTGGAGAGCTTCTCGTCGCAATCGTCGTCAATCCACAGAAGCGCGCGCCGATGTTCTCCCTTGAAGAACGCGAGGAGATGCTTAAGGCCAGCGTTGCCGCCCTGCCGAACGTGCGGGTCGAGCACTTCCGCGGGCTTCTGGCGGATTACGTACGCACGGCGCGCGCCGACGTCATCGTGAAAGGCTTGCGCGTCATATCGGACTTCGAGAGCGAGATGTCGGCGGCATTGATGAATCGCTCGCTTTCGGATGTGGATACGCTCTTCCTGATGTCGGACCAGAAGTATTCGTTCGTGAGCTCCAGTCTCGTCAAAGAGGTTTTCTTCCTTGGCGGTGAGGTCGCCGCGCTCGTGCCAGAACCGGTACTCCGCGTGATGGCGGAGAAACGCATAAACTTGCAACGGAGGTAGCAATGTCGGTCTATCGCGTGCTGGATAAGCTCGAATCCTACGTTCACGAGGGAACCTGGCTGCCCGCCGGCTATCGTATTCTCTCGGAAGAGCGTTTGATTGAACTGCTCGAAAAAATTCGTGCCTCGCTGCCCGAAGAGGTGGGCCGCGCGAAAGTCATCGCCAAGGACCACGAGCGGATGATGCGCGTCGCACAGGAAAAGGCACAGGCGATCGTCGCGGAGGCCTCCAGCAAACACGAAGTGCTGGTAGGAGAAAACGAAATCGTGCAGCGCGCGCGTGCGAGCGCCGACGTGGTCGTGCGCGAGGCAGAGGAGCGAGCGCGCGTGATCCGTGAGGGCGCGGACCGGTACGCGGCCGACGTGCTCGCGGAGATGGAGACGCGTCTCGGCGGCGCGCTCGGAGCCGTGCGTAAGGGTCGTGAGATGCTGGATCGGGGACGTCAGATTTCTGCTCCACCGCTTGCCGAAGCGGCGGCGAAAAGCAAGCGGGCGGCGTTCGACTTGACCACGGCGGCCGAAGAAACGGCCGCCCTGGAATCGGTCTAAGACTAGGAACCGCCGGATTGGGGAAAACCTCGATATGAAACAAATAGCCATCGCGCTCGCGCTCGTCGGCTCACTCCTTACCCCGGCTTTTGCCGACCAACCGGGCGGAATCTCCGGAACGGTCGTCGATGCGAAAACCGGTCAGCCGATCTCTCACGCGACGCTCTATTATTATCGCAGTCCCTATCTCGAACACGGCCCGAATCACATCATGAAGCTCGAGACGAATGCGCACGGCTTTTTCAGCGACGTGACGCTCGAGCCCGGACGATACGTCGTCATGGCGAGATTCCCAGGAAAGGTCGAGGGCTGCGCGGTCGACGACGTAATCGGCGGCGAGGTAGCGCACATGCGAATTGAAATCGGACACAATGCAATCATGTGCACCGGACCGCGCGTCCATTCCGCGCTCGTCGACCCAAACGCTACCCAGGACGTTTATCACATTTAATCGGAGTCTCCGCGACCGTACGGCGTTATGCCGCACTCTATGGTCTAGAAGATGAAGAAATCCGACACCAATCAAAGCAAATCGGCTTCAGCGCTCATCACCGAAAGAATCGCCGAGCTAGGCGACTGGCGCGGCAAGACGCTTGCGCACGTCCGCAAGCTCATCAAAGAGGCCGACCCTAAGATAACGGAAGAATGGAAGTGGAGGGGAGTTCCCGTTTGGTCTGACGGCGGAATCGTCTGCACGGGCGAGTCCTACAAGACTCACGTAAAGCTCACTTTCGCGAAGGGCGCGTTCATCAAAGACCCCAAGGGCATCTTCAATGCCGGCTTAGATGGGAACCTGAGGCGCGCAGTCGATCTGCATGAAGGCGACACGATCAATGAATCTGCGTTCAAGGAGATAATCCGCGCTGCGGTCAAGCTGAACTCTTCTAAAGCGAAGAAATAGCTTGGTATCGTTTAGGCCAACGCCGTGGCCTAGACGGGTGGGGCCTCCACGTTATGGGCGAAGGCTTCGAGGCGCGCACGATCGATCGCGCGAACGCGCCCACGGTCGAGCTCGAGAGCGCCCGCATTTTTGAGGCGTAAGAGCGCGCGTGCGGCCATGTCTCGGACGGTGCCGGCTGCCGCGGCGATCTGCGCCTGCGAGAGTTCTTCGACGCCGGGGAGGCCTCGGGCCATTCCGACCGACGTCCGCGCGTAGCCAAGCAAAAACTTCGCGACGCGTTGCAGAACGTGTGCAAACGCAAGATCGGTGATGGTATCGATCGAGCGTCGGCGAGCCTGTGAGGAAGCGACGAGGAAGCCGAGCGCGAGCTCGGCGTCGTTGCGTGCGGCGTGAATCACGGCCTCGCGAGGCAGCGTGATGATCCCGGCGTCCGTCAAAGCCTCCGCTCGGGTCGTCGCTCCACCGCCGTCGAACGTTCCGCTTTCATTGAGTGTATCGTGGCTAAGGCGCTCGCCGATCGTGTGCGTTTTACCGTCCGGTGACAGCAGTGTGTAAATGACCTTGCCGGTTTTGACGATGCCCAGATACGGCCAGACTTCGCCTTCGTCGAAAATGGTATCGCCCGACCGGTAGTTGCGCTCGGCCATCTGAGCGGCTAACTCCTTGACGGTGCTCGCCTTCGCCGAAGTGAAGGCAGCGACGTGCGCGAGAAAACCTTCACCGTCGGCGTTTTCATCTATCCGCTCCAAGCGAACGGTCCAGCGATTTCCCCCAAGGTTGCGCGCGTCCCACGAGAAGCGCCCAGGGCGCAGCTGCGCCATCTCGTTGCGTAGCGAGCGCGGGTCGGTCTCTTCGTTGATTTCCAACGCGCCGCCGATCTGAAGCTTGTCGAAAGCCTCGAGGATCTTTTCAGTTTTTTTGGCGGTTAAAAGCGACCGGGCGTCGAGCGTCGCGGAAACGGGTCGAGTCATCGGCATACGTAATCCGTCTTAGTGATGCTGCATGACCGCGCCTGCCGCGCGCTGAATACACCGACGCGTTATGAGCACTGAATTACAGGATAGTGATGTGGTCATCGTCGCCGGAGCCCGCACTCCGTTTGGCAACCTTGGCGGAGCGTTGGCCGATCTCTCTGCCACCGATCTCGCCGTCGTGGCGGCGGAGGCGGCAATTTCGCGTAGCGGCGTACCCGCGGAGTCTATCGACGAAGTCGTTTTCGGTAACGTGATCCAGACCAGCGCGGACGCGATTTATCTCGCGCGTCACGTCGGCTTGCGGGCCGGCCTGGCGGTGGGCGTGCCGGCCCTGACCGTCAATCGCCTTTGCGGCTCCGGACTCCAGGCGATTCTTTCGGCTGCACAATCGCTCGTGCTCGGGAACGCGCGGTACGCGCTGGCCGGCGGCACCGAAAACATGAGCCAGGCGCCGCACGTCGTGCGCGGCGCACGCAAGGGTTACCACCTCGGCCAAAGCGTTGCGTTCGAGGATTCGCTTTGGACTGCGCTCATCGATTCATACGGCAACACGCCAATGGCGATTACCGCAGAAAATCTGGCGAAGAAATACCACGTTTCGCGCGCGGAATCCGACGAGTTCGCGTTGGCAAGTCAAGAGCGTGCCATCGCAGCGCAAAACAGCGGCTACTTCGCAGAGGAAATCGTTGCGGTCGATGCTCCCGGGCCGAAAGGCACGACCGTACGCGTCGAAAAGGACGAAGGGCCGCGCTCCGGGTTAACGATGGAGAAGCTCGGAAAACTGCCGGCGCGCTTCGTTGAAAACGGCGTCGTCACGCCCGGGAACGCGAGCGGCATTACCGACGGCGCGGCGGCGGTCGTGCTCACGACCGCGAAGCAAGCGAAAGCCGACGGAGTGTCGTGGCTTGGCCGTATCGTCTCCGGCAGCGTCGTTGGCGTCGATCCGGCGATCATGGGAATCGGTCCGGCGTTTTCGATTCCGAAAGCCTTGCAGCGTGGCCGCATTGAACTTCGCGACCTCGCCGTAATGGAAATCAACGAAGCCTTCGCCCCGCAAGTCATCGCATGTCTTCGCGAACTGGGCAATGGTTCGACCGGTTCGGCACAATCCGGCGTCTCGCTTAACCCGCACGGAGGGGCGATCGCGCTCGGCCATCCGCTTGGGGCATCGGGCGCGCGACTCGCGCTGACGACGCTTCACGAGCTGCGAGAGCGCGGCGGCGGCTACGGCGTCGCATCGGCCTGCATCGGAGGAGGTCAAGGGATCGCTGCAGTCTTGCGTGCGGATTAGGTTCTGGGACGCACTCGCGGCAATTGCGATCGCCTTTGCGATTTGGAAGTTACTCATTGCGCCGCGCTCGTTTAACTCGGCCGGATCTCAGCGGGCGCCCCGCGCGGTCTACCGGCGTCTCGACGGCGGCGCATTCCGCGTAGCCGACCAACGCGGTCATGTTGTCTTTCTCGAGTTCTATGCGAGCTGGTGCGAGCCGTGCAAGCTCGAGCTGCCGCTGGTCGAAGCGTGGTGGCGCCGGCATCGCAACGCGGTCGTCATGCCGATCGACGTCGGCGAGGGGCGTTCGGTCGCCGCGGAGTTCGCGCGACGATACTCACTGGGAAACGTCGCCCTCGATCCGCAAAGCAGCGCCCAACCGCTCTTCGGCGTGCAGGGCTTTCCCACGATGGTCGTCGTGGATCCTACGGGTCACATTCGCGCGAAGTGGGAAGGGCTCAATCCCGCCATCGAGTTCGCCTTAAGCAACGCCGAAAGCGCGCTCTAGAAAAACTCGAATTCTTCGTGGCGCAATGCGTACGAGAGTAGGCCGCCGCGAAGGTGCTGCAGGCGAGTAAATCCGGCGTCGTGCAAGCGCCGCACGGCCCACAGAGATTTCGCGCCGACACGACACGCAACGACATATCGCGATGCGCTGTCGAGCTGGTACATTCGCGCTTCAAGCTCGGAAGCGGGAATGCGGATGGCGCCGTCAACCGATCCGAGCACCGCTTCATGCCGTTCGCGGACGTCTAACAAGCGAGCCTCTCGGAGCGCCTCGTCGAGCTGGTCGGCCTCTATTTCCTCCACCGGCGAATCCGCCGGCGCGTCTTCGTATGTCTCGGGTGCAATTTGCGAAATCACCCCGCGCTCGCCGCAGAGACTGCATTGCGGATCGCGCTCGAAGCGAACTTCGCGCGTGCGGCCACTGAGCGTATCGATGAGCAAGAGTCTTCCCGCGAGCACCTCACCGATGCCGAGCAACAGCTTGAGCGCTTCGCTCGCCTGCCACGCGCCGACGATGCCCGCGAGCGCCCCGAGCACGCCTCCGTCGGCGCAGGTCGGCCGGCTTTCCGGCGGCGGCGGTTCCGGATAGAGGCAGCGGTAACATGGTCCGGCCGCCGTACCAAAGACGCTCACTTGACCGTCGAAGCGAAAGATCGAACCGTACACGTCGGCTCGCTTTTCCAAAAAGCACGCGTCGTTGATCAGGTAGCGCGATGGGAAGCGATCGGTGCAATCGAGCACGACGTCGTAGAGGTGGACGAGCTCGCGTGCGTTGCTCGAATCGAAGCGCAGGCTCAGGGCATCGACGTTGACGAGCGGATTGATGGCTTGTATCCGTTGCGCGGCGGCTGCGGCTTTGTTTCGACCGATATCGGACTCGCTAAAAATCGTCTGGCGCTGCAAGTTCGTTTCGTCGACCAAGTCGTCATCGACGATTCCAATCCGCCCGACTCCGGCCGCCGCGAGATACTGGAGCGCCGGCGATCCCAGGCCACCTGCACCGATCACAAGAACGCGCGATGCATTCAGCCGCTCCTGCCCAGCCAATCCGACTTCGGGAATCAAGAGGTGCCGGCTGTAACGGCGCCGCGCGCGCGCGTTCATTGCGCGCCGCGTTCCAATAACGGATGATGCTCGTTCAGCCATTCCAAGACGACCGCGCGGGCGTGTTCGGCAGCATACGTGTGATCGCTCTCGATGGTCGCAAACGATTTCGGTTCGGGTGCCCGATCGTAAAGCTCCCTCACGCTCTTGGGACTCACCATCGCGTCGCGATTCGCGGCGACGTAGAGCGCGGGCCGTCCCGCCAGACGCATGAGTAGTTCGCCGTAGCGCCGGTCGACGTCGGCAACGAGCTCGGGCAAGGTGACCCCAACCACATACGAGGAACGAAAATCGGCGACGCCGACTTTTTTCAGTGCCTCCAGGGAGGTTGGGCGCCCGTAGCCGGTCGCAATTGCGATCGTCCCCGCAATCTCCGGATCGAGGGCGGCGGTGAAGAGCGCCGTCATTCCACCCATGCTGTGTCCCAGCGTGTACGTTGCGCCGGAGCCGCGATCGCGCGCAAATTTCACGACCGCAAACATCGCGTCGATGCAGTCGTCAACGCCGCGCAGCTCGCCACCGCTCGAACCGAGTTTGTGTCCCGGAAAATCCAAGCTGTAGACGCCGAAGCCGTGGCTGGAGAGAAACGAACACAGAAAATCGAGATTCTGTTTGCTCGACGAGTACCCGTGACCCGCGACCACGCAAGCGCCGCGCGGCCGTCGCGGTTCGTAATGAAGCACTGCGACGGGGTTGCGCGAAGCGGAGAGGCGAAAAAGTTCAACCTTGCTCACCAGCTCTCCATTGTGCGGTGCCATCCGCATAATGCTCCTGCTTCCAAATCGGGGCGCGTCGTTTGAGTTGATCGATGGCGTAGCGGCACGCATCGAAAGCCGCATCCCGGTGCGCCGCCG
>DATDIA010000163.1:0-7244 GCA_036521295.1 Candidatus Cybelea sp.
GTGCGCATCTTCGTCGGAAATCAGCTCGATCGAGCGCGCAACGTGCTGTTGGAATTTCGCGGCCATACCGCGCGCGTCGAGATGGCGCCGGGCGAGTTGCGTGAAGTGCATTTGATCGGCAAGCCAAGCGACCGCAGGGCACGCGCAGCCAAACTCGACGTCGTCCGACCACTAGCGCGGGTATAATCGCTCGGCGGCATGCACCCCTCGACGCGATTTCCAACCCTCGTTTTGGCGGCCGGCGCGGTGGTGCTTCTGGTTGCGGTGGCGCTGGGCGAGCGGATGGGTAACCGAGTCATCAGTCAAGCAACCGAGCAAACGCTGCAATCGGTGATACCCCAGGCGGTTAGTCCGGCTCCCAACGCAACGCCGCAGCCATACGGCCCCGACTGGAAACGATCGCAAGCGCTCTCGGCAGCGGGCGATCCCCATTTTCCCGATCCGCGCGTTCCCCCAGTTCCGCTGCCAACACTGGCGCCCACGCCAAAGCCAAAGCCGACGCCGCTTCCGACGCCGACGCCAAATCCCAACGTGCCGGTCTGGCGACAGCGTCCGTTCCCCACGGCAAGGCCTTCAGCCACGCCGGCGGCCGAAAATTCGGAGCTTCCGCTAGGGCCGACCGCGGAGCCGTCTCCGGACGCAAGCTCGAGTCCCGGTTGACCGCCTGGCCAATGCTGCCGTTGGGGTTGCCTGATATGATAGAGAGATGCAAAATACCGGAACCGCAGCAGTAAAGCGCGGGCTCGCCCAAATGCTCAAGGGCGGCGTAATCATGGACGTCGTCACTCCCGAACATGCGGCGGTGGCGCAGGAGGCCGGCGCCGTCGCGGTCATGGCGCTCGAGCGCATTCCCGCAGACATTCGTGCTGCGGGCGGCGTCGCGCGGATGAGCGCAATAGATTTGATCCGCGGGATCATGGATGCGGTGACGATTCCGGTGATGGCAAAGGTGCGCATCGGGCACTTTGCCGAGGCCCAGGTACTTGCCCAGCT
Organism: Candidatus Cybelea sp.; assembly: GCA_036521295.1. Lineage (GTDB taxonomy): Bacteria > Vulcanimicrobiota > Vulcanimicrobiia > Vulcanimicrobiales > Vulcanimicrobiaceae > Cybelea. Next base: position 994 of record DATDIA010000163.1, read on the forward strand.
TGGGGTCGACTACATCGACGAATCGGAAGTGCTGACGCCTGCAGACGATAAGTACCATGTCGACAAGCACGCCTTCACAACGCCCTTTGTTTGTGGAGCGCGCGACTTGGGCGAGGCGCTGCGCCGAATAGCAGAAGGCGCCGCGATGATTCGCAGCAAGGGCGAGGCTGGAAGCGGCAACATCGTGGAGGCCGTACGGCACATGCGCGCCATCGGCGACGCAATTCGAGAGCTAAGCGGCGTGCCGGCCGAAGAGCTCGTCGCCCGGGCACGCGACCTCGGCGCGCCCTTAGAGCTCGTTGCGGAAGTCGCCAAGAATGGCAAGCTTCCGGTGGTTTTGTTCTGCGCGGGCGGCGTCGCGACGCCTGCCGACGCTGCGCTGATGATGCAACTTGGAGCGGAAGGCGTATTCGTAGGCAGCGGAATCTTCAAGTCGAAAGACCCGAAGCGGTTCGCGCGTGCGATCGTCGATGCGACGACGCACTTCAACGACCCAAGCGTCGTACTTGAAGCGTGCAGATCGCTTGGGATATCCGAGGCGATGCCGGGCCTGGACATTCGCTTATTGGATGAAGCACAGCTTCTCGCGCCTCGCGGCAATTAACGACATGACAACGGTGGGGGTCCTCGCGCTGCAGGGCGATGTCGTCGAGCACGTTGCGGCGCTCGAAAGAGCCGGTGCGCACGGCATTGCGGTAAGGAGCGTAGCCGATCTTGCGCACGCCGATGCTCTGGTCATTCCCGGTGGCGAGTCGACGACCGTCATGAAGTTGCTCGAGCGCGCCCAACTCGACGGTCCGATCGCCGAGCGCGTGCGCGCGGGAATGCCGCTCTGGGGAACCTGCATGGGCATGATCGTCGCCGCGCGTGAGGTCGCCGACTTCGATCAACCAACGCTCGGCTTGATAGACATCACGGTGCGGCGAAATGCTTTTGGACGCCAAAACGAATCGGCAGAGGTCGATCTGCAGATCGAAGCGCTCGGAGAACGGCCATTTCCTGCGATCTTCATTCGCGCGCCGTGGATCGAGCGTTGCGGACCGGCGGTTGAGTTGCTTGCCGAGCGAGATGGTCACGGCGTCATGGTGCGCGAGAGAAACGTGCTCGCAACCTCCTTCCACCCCGAGCTTTGCGGCGACCCGCGGGTGCACCGATACTTCCTTGGGATGATCGAGGCGCATCGTGCCGAGCGGCTGCAAGGGAAGGCACCTACCGCGGCGTAAGACCTGCCACGGAGATGACTACTCGGGACGCCTCCTCAAATTTTGAAGGAGGATTTCAGGGGCAGATTCCGCCCGTCGAGCCCTTGCTCAGCGAGGTGATCGCAACGCTGGCGCTGGCGGCGCACGCCTATCTCACGGAGGAGGATAGTCGCAAGCCCGATCACCCGTCGGCGGAAATTGCCATCGACGTAGCAACCGCCGCGTTCGAGCGAGTCAAAGAAAGGTTGCGGCCCGAACAACGGTTAGCGATAACACAAATGCTGACCGAAACGCGACTGACGTTTGTTCGGAAGCGAGGCACCTAGGATGCCTCGCTTTAAAAAGCTCGGCACCATGCGCCTCGCTTGGCGCTGCGCTCCGCTTTCGGCACTTGCTCCGCAGCGCCGAAATCTGCGCTGCGCGCCCCCACGCGGACTTCGCGCGTGGGCCCCCGGGGAATCTTTGGCGTGAGCGAAGTCTTGGTGCTGAACTCGACGTACGAGGCGCTCAACGTAACGAGTTTTCAGCGTGCCGTCAAGCTGATCTTCGCGGGCAAGGCGGAGATGCTGCACGGGCGCGAACGCATGCTTGCGTCGCCGACGTTCGAAATGCGCATGCCATCGATAATTCGCATGCTCTACTACATTCGCCGGCCAAAGCAAAAAGTCGCGTTGACGAAGAAGAACGTTTTGATACGTGACGATCATACTTGCCAATACTGCGGGACCCGCGGCGAGCGCTTGATGACCGTCGATCACGTCAGACCGAAGAGCCGCGGCGGGGAGTCCACCTGGGAGAACCTTGTCTGTGCTTGCATGCGCTGCAATAATCGCAAGAACAACCGCATTCCGCAGGAAGCGAATATGTCGCTCGTGCGCAAGCCGCGTCAGCCGAAATACATCCCCTGGATTCAGGTAAAGCGCAACACCCTCCCCGACGAATGGGGCAAGTTCCTCTTCCTTTACAACGTTTCAATCGACGAACGCATCGAGGCGTAACGCCATCGAAGCGATTGCTTTTTCGCTCCGCGCCGCCACGTCCGCGTAACGTCGCTCTCGCCCAATGCCGCTGCAGAACCGAGTCACGCCGTTCGGCGAGATCGTCGCATTGCCCGGGCGGGGCCTCATGATGGGCAATCGCGGCATTCTCCACGACCATGCTCGCCGGATCGTGCGTCCGTTTGCAGTCCGCAGGTGGATCGCGTGCTGCCTGACATTTCGCGGACGGCGCCGGGACGTGATGCAGCCTAACCGTTATACGGAGCTCTTTTTCCTCGACGAAGCAGCGTCGCTCAGTGCCGGACACCGGCCCTGCGCCGAATGCCGCCACGAGGAGTATCGGCGATTCCGTTCGTTGTGGGAAGCGTGCCATGGTGCGCCCGCGAGTGCCGATGCGATGGACATGCGGCTTCACGCCGATCGGCTAGATGGTAAGAAGAAGCGAACGTATCGCGACGATCTTGCGAACCTGCCCGACGGCGCGTACGTTACGCTGGACGGGCAGGCGTGGCTCGTCTGGGCCGGAGCCTTGCACGCGTGGTCTGATTCCGGTTATACGCGCCGGAGAGTACGTTCGGCACGCGGCGAGATCGAAGTGCTGACGCCGCGTTCCATCGTAGCAATTTTAGCCGCTGCGTATCGTCCCGGCGTCCATCCCAGTCTGTAAGCCGGAGCGCGGCAGGGAAAGCTCGAGAGATTTTTGCATTCTGGCGTTTGCATTGGACCAGCACCGAACGCCCTACTTTCAGGCGCTTCTCGAGTACGTCGATTCCGGCGTGCTGCCGTTCCATACGCCCGGGCACGTGCAGGGCGTCGGGATGGATCTCGCTTTTCGCGAGTTCGTCGGCGACAACATCTGCGCGATCGATCTTACGCCGATGCCTGGGATTGACGATCTGCTTCAGCCGACCGAATCTATTAAGGAAGCGCAACAACTCGCCGCTCAAGCCTGGGGCGCCGATAACAGCTACTTTCTCATCAATGGGTCCACCAGCGGTAACCAATGCATGATGATGACGGCGCTGAATCCGGGGGAGAAGGTCGCCGTACCGCGCAATTCGCACAAATCCATGCTCGGCGGCCTGATTATGAGCGGCGCCGAGCCCATCTACATGCAACCCGAAGTGGACGAAGAGTTGCGGGTGGACCATTGCGTAACGCCCCAAACCGTCGCGCGAACGCTGGAGCAGCATCCGGACCTTGCGGCAATCTATCTGGTTTCGCCGACGTACTACGGTGTTGCCGCCGACCTCGAAGCGATCGAGCGTATCGCGCACGCGGCTGGAAAGCTCTTGTTAGTCGACGAGGCGTGGGGACCTCACTTTCATTTTCATCCCGCACTGCCGATATCGGCAACTCAAGCCGGTGCCGATCTTTGCGTCAACTCGACGCATAAAATGCTCTCTGCGTTCTCGCAGTGCGCGATGCTCCACCAAAAGGGCGAGCGCGTGCGTCTCGATCGGCTCGCTTCGGTGCTCAAGATGTTCCTATCGACCTCTCCAAACCTGCCGATGGTAGCGTCGCTCGACGTCGCGCGCAAGCAAATGGCGACCGACGGCGAAAGATTGCTGTCGCGGACGATTGAGCTGGCAGCGCGCACGCGCGCGCGCCTCAACGACATCAACGGCCTTTACTGTTTCGGCGAAGAGCTGCGCGGGCGCAAAGGTGTCTTCGCGCTCGACCCAACGAAGATCACCGTCACGGTAACGAGCCTCGGCTATACGGGATACGAGGCCTCCGAAATTTTGCGCCGGCGCCACAACATTCAAGTAGAGTTGGCCGACCTGTTCAACATCGTGGCGCTCGTTACGATCGGAACCACCACCGCCGCCGCCGACCGCCTCGTTGCCGCTTTCCGCGAAATGGCGCTGGACGATCGAAAGGTCGATATGTTTGCGCCGTCGGGAATTCTCGAACGGCGGTTGCGGCGCGGCAACTTTCGTTTGCCTCCCGTTCCGCCGATGCGAATGCTTCCGCGCGAGGCGTTTCTGGCTGCCACAGAGGTCGTAAAGTTTCGCGAGTCGGCGGGACGCATCTGCGCCGAGACGCTGACGCCGTATCCGCCGGGCATCCCCCTAATCGCGCCCGGCGAGGAGATCACCACGGAAATAATCGACTATCTGCGGCTGGAATTGAAGGCAGGCGTGCGCATTCAGGGACCGTACGACGGCGAGTTGCGCGTGATACGCGTGGTGAAGGAGTGAATGCGCGGGCCGGAAAATCAAAAACTCGTGCCTTAAGGGGAATCGGCACGGAAGGCAGGATCAGTATTGGCGGTCAGAGTTCATTCTGTTTCCCCAAGTTGGGAGTTCTCCCAACTCCTCGACATTTTCCCACTGGCAATACGACAAGCGCTCGTCCGCCTCAGTAACATCGAAGAGATTATCGAAGTGGTGCTCGACCTCGGCCGCCCACCCGAGGCCCGTTTCGAGCACGATTTTTCATACCTCACCGAGGCACCGGTAAGTCATGAAGACATTGCGCACGTCTGCTCTCGCATCTCCCCATTCGGTGCCGACAATCGCGCCGGCATCGAGCAGACGCTGCATCGCATCAGCGCCATTCGTAACCGCACGGGGAAAATCGTTGGCTTAACTTGCCGCGTCGGACGAGCCGTCTATGGAACGATCGACATTCTTCTCGACGTGTTGCGCAGTGGAAAGTCGATTTGTCTGCTGGGTCGCCCCGGCGTTGGCAAGACTACGATGCTGCGTGAGTGCGCTCGAGTTCTCTCAGAAGAGCGCAAGCGCGTGGTGATCGTCGATACGTCGAATGAAATCGCGGGGGACAGCGATATCCCTCATCCGGGAATCGGTCTGGCGCGTCGAATGCAGGTCGCCGATCCCGCGCTTCAGCACGCGGTCATGATCGAAGCGGTCGAAAACCATATGCCGGAAGTGATCGTTATCGACGAGATCGGTACCGAAGCCGAGGCCTCGGCCGCTCGGACGATTGCCGAACGCGGCGTGACGCTCATCGGAACGGCTCACGGCCAAACGCTGGAAAACCTCTTGATGAATCCGACGCTCTCGGATCTCGTCGGTGGCGTCAGCGCCGTGACTCTTTCTGACGAAGAAGCGCGCCGGAGGGGGACCCGCAAGACCGTGCTCGAGCGCAAAGCTCCACCGACCTTCGATGTCGTCATCGAGATTCACGACCGCGACCGCTTAGCGATCCACAAGAACGTCGCTGAAGTCATTGACGCGTTGCTGCGCGGTTACCAGCCGCAGCCCGAGATTCGTCAGCGAGAGCCCAGCGGTGAGGTAACCGTCGTGCAAGAGGCCGATATGGAATCGATGCCGCGGCTACCCGAAGCTTACGAGCACGATCGCGAAACGGACGAGCGCGAGCGGCCGCTTTCGATATTTGCTTACGGCGTTTCGCGGAACAAGATCGAACGGGCCATCGCCAACCTGCGCGTCAATGCCGCGATCGCTCGTAATTGGGACGACGCCGACGTGGTGCTTACCCTTAAGACTCTCGAACGAAAGGAGCAGCCCAAACTCAAGCAGATCGCCGCCGATAACGTGCCGATCTACTCTATCAAGACCAATACCACGACCCAGATCCAGGCGGCGTTGCGCGACGTGTTCAACCTTGGCTCAGTTGACAACGAGGAGCTGGCGTTGCGAGAAACGGAAGAGGCGATTTACCAAGTTCTGTTGACCAATCAGGCGATCGAGCTTTCCCCGCAGACGTCCTACATTCGCCGCATGCAGCACCAGCTCGCCGAGCGTTATCGTTTGCAGTCCCGGAGCACGGGCCTCGAACCGAACCGCCGCGTTCGAATTTTTAAGACGTCCGACGCTTTAAGCGGGTGAAGCTGCGGCTCCGCTCATCTGTTAATGTTCGTCGTAGTCGAGGGCGTCGAGGGCAGTGGCAAGAGTACGCTGCTTGCCGGGCTTGCGGACCGCTTGCGATCGGAGGGTCACGACGTAACCCTAACGCGCGAGCCGGGCGGAACGCCGGCAGGCGACGCGATTCGCAGAATCTTCTTGGACTTTGCACTTGTGATCGATGCGCTGACGGAGAGCTTTTTGGTTAACGCTGC
>DATDIA010000164.1:0-9973 GCA_036521295.1 Candidatus Cybelea sp.
GATTGCCGGTCCCAGACCGTCGTTGCGTAGGTCGAGCTCGAAAAGCGTTGGGGAATTCGTAGCATCAAAGCTTACGTACGGCCAGACGGTCGCACTGAATTGACGAGCGATCACGTGCGTCTGGTAGACCGTCGCAACTGCGGCTATGGTGCTAATGAAAAGCGCACCAAGTGCGATCTTGAAATCGAGGCGTAAGCGTCTTTCGTTCATGGTGCGGGCAAGCGTTGCTGGTCCGCGACTGGGCTAGTGCTCAAGACCGGCGATGCTTTGTCGTTAAGCCAAGACCAGCTGCTCGTCACCGACGCCGGCCTTGCGGACCGCCTCGACGATCATCTCATCGGCGATCTCGCGTAACGACCAGCGTGACTGAGCAGCGGGAGAGAGCTGGTCGATTGGATCGAAATAAACGAATGCTTTGCCGGGCTTCACGCTCGGAGCGGCGTAGACCGCGATGCCGTTCTCACGATCGTAGTACTCATAGGAATGTACGTCGCGCTTGCCGCCGCCGCCCGGGGCGTCGCAAACGAAGGTAGGCGTGTTGAAGCCGGCGGTGCTGCCGCGAACGAATTTCTCGGTGTCGACCGCCGTCGCGATCGTCGTGCGCAGATCCTCGACGCCCTTGACCATGTCGTGCATGTAGACATAGTAGGGATGGACGTTCACGTGGCCGAGGCGTTTTACCAGCAACTGCATGCGCTCGCGCTCGTCGTTGACGCCACGAATCAGCACCGACTGATTACGCGTGAAGATACCACGTTCGAAAAGGACGCGCATTGCTTTCTGCGTGATCCACGTGATCTCTTCGGGCGCGTTGAAGTGGGTGTGAAGCACGACTTCCTTGCCCATCGTACGCCCTCGTTCGACGATCGAGGTTAGCGCATCGAGCCACTCGGTGTGCGTGATCAGCTTCATCGGCATTATCGCGGGGCCTTTGGTCGCGAAACGCATCCGGCGCAAGTGCGGGATGTCGAGGAGTGCGTTGCCGATGAATTCGATGTTTTTGGGCGAGAGCTGATAGGCGTCGCCGCCTGAGATCACGATGTCTTCGAGTTCCGGCCGCTCCGCGATATATTGGAAGACGTCCTGCCACTGCTTGGGCGTCTTTGCAAGCGCGACTTTGTCGACGTTTTCGGTGTCCGGGCCGATCGCGTAGCTGCGCGTGCAGAAGCGACAGTAAACCGGACAGACGTTAAGCGGCAGAAAGAGCGCTTTGTCGACATAGCGGTGCACCAGTCCAGGCACCGGTGAATCTTGCTGTTCGTGCAAAGAATCGAGCGTCAAACGGGGATGGTCCGGCAGCAGGGCCGAGGCCAGCGGAACGAACTGGCGTCGAATCGGGTCGTTCATCGGATCGTTCCAATCTATCAGCGCGATCGCGTAAGGCGAAACGCGCACCGCCATCGGAGCCTGGCGAAAACCCTCTTCGGCGTCTCGATAGAACGTGGGCGAGCAGACGTCGCGAATCGTCTGGAGCAGCTCGTCCGCCGTTTTCACCGATTGGCGCTGCTGCCAAAGGTGGTCGAGAAACGTCGCTTCGTCGATCTCTGCGTACGCTGGAATGTGCCGCCAAAACTCGCCCTGTTTGAGTTTCTTGTACTCGAATTGTTCGGGCGGCGCCGGGGCTTTTACGTGCGGGATCTCCGTTGTGGTGGTCATGGCCATGCTCTTTATCCTTCGAAGAGTTCCGGGTGGATCGTTGCGTAGGTTGCGTTGAAATACGCGTGCAGCGCGGGGTGATCGCGCAAGGTCTGCAGCGCGATGTCGGCGTGTCCTTTGGTGTAACCGTTACCGATCATCATGGTTACGTCTCGGCCGGCGCCTTCGGCGCCGAGGGCGGCGGCGGTGAACGACGTCGCCATCGAAAAGAAATAAACGGTTCCGCCGTCGCGCGCGCAGAGAATCGAAGCGAGTTCCGTCCCCGCCACGTTGACGCAGTTTACGACGACATCGGCGAGTTGGGGGGCGCTTGCCGTAACGCGTTCCCAAACGTCGAGAGCGTTGCGGGCATCGGCAACGACGAGATCGTCGACGAGTCCCTCACGTAGCAGCAGTTGCGCCGACGGCGTCGAGGCATTGGGCACCAGACCGATTACGCGGCCCTGATTGCCAACCTTAGCCTTCGCTTGCGCGCAGGAGAGCAAACCGCTCTTCCCATCGGCGCCGATAATGACGACGGTTTGGCCCGGCGAGCAGAGACGGCGAACCTGTGCCGGAGCACCGGCGACGTCGAACACCGCGAGCGCGACGCCCTCGTCAATACCCGCCGGTAGTCGAGCCCAAAGAGCGCTTTCAAAGAGAACGGCCTTGCCGTTGACCCGAATGCGACCGGTCGCGACATCGACGCTCCGAACGGACTCGATATAGAGCGGGGTCAACGTCAGCGAAACGAGCGAGGCGATGCGTTCTCCCACCCGTAGGTCGATCTTCGCGCGCAAGTCCTCGCCGATCTCAAGCACGCGCCCGACGAACATCCCGCCGCTCCCGGTTACCGGATTGTGCTGCTTTCCGCGTTCGACGACGATTTCGCGGACACGCTCGCCGATACGCTGCGCGTCGAAGTCGCATTCGTTGCAAAGCTGCCTAAAAGAAGCCGAGTCGATGTTGAGCACCTCGACTTCGCAGAGCAACTCGCTCGAGCCGGCGACCGGCGTGTTGTCGATTCTCCACGCGTCTTGCGGCATAGCGCCGATCGGCTCGAGCACGCGATGAGCTCCAAGCGGGTGGCAGCGCGAAGGGATAGAAGCGCGCACTGCTAACGCACCGTCACGCCGCCGCGCTCGAACGGCATGCTGAGCACGACGGTCGTGCGCGTCCGCGCCATTCCGGGCGTCGTCTTCAGTCGCGCAAGCAGTTCGTCGAGATGTTGCGTCGACCGGGTAACGACCTTGCAGAGGAAACTCTCTTCACCGGCGACCGAATGCACCTCGCAAATCTCGGGCATCGCGCTGAGCCGGCGGGTGAAGTCGTCATACGCGCAGTCGGGTGATGTATAGCAGCTTATGAAGGCGGTCAAATGGAGTCCGAGGCGCTCGGCGTCGAGGTGAGCGGAATAGCCCCGAATAAAGCCGCGCTGCTCGAGCCGCTTGACCCGATCGTGGACGGCCGGAGGCTTGAGGCCGACGAGCGACGCTAGCTCGGTAAAGGTCGAGCGCGCGTTGCGCTGCAACGCGTCAAGGAGTTGGAGGTCAAGCTCGTCGAGCTCTTCGTTGATCAGCACCATGTTCGATATGCAAGGAATTTTGCCGAAGAAACTTCGGTCTAGTAACAATAACACCGCGAATCCATTCGGCGCAAGCTGCCGGCCACGGATTGCCTGCCTTTGGCTGGCCTCACTCCTTGCAGCGGGATGCGGCCACCCGGTCACCGGGTTAAGCGGGCAGACGCTCCGGTTCGACCTTGCGGCGGATCCGCGCAATCTCAACCCGCTCTTTATTACCCCGGACGCCGCTTCCGTCGAGCAGCAGGTCGCCCGCTTAGTTTTTGAGCCTTTTATCGATTTCGATCCGGCAGGTCGTCCGCATCCGGCTCTGCTCGACGAGATCCCAACCCGCGCCAACGGCGGGCTCTCCGCCGACGGAAGAACGATACGCTACCGGTTGCGTCCCGGCGTCGAGTGGAGCGATGGCCGGCCGGTAACCGCGGCGGACGTGCTCTTCACGCTCCAGGCGATTCTCGACCGGCACAACCCGGTGCGCTCGCACGAGGGCTACGACTTAATCGACCGGGCCGAAGCTCGCGGGTCGCGCACGATCGTCTTCCACCTCAGGCGTGCCTGGGCACCAGCAGTCATGACCTACTTTTCGGATGGGTTATCACCGCAGTTCGTGCTGCCGGCGCACGTCTTGCGCGCGCAGATTCCGCTGGCGCGCGCGCAGTTCAACTCCGCCCCGACCGTCGGCGACGGTCCCTATCGTTTTCTTTTTTGGCACCGGGGCGAGGGACTGCGGTATGCGGCTAATCGGCGCTACTGGCGGGGTCAGCCGGCGATCGCGGATCTTGTGGTGCGGATGATTCCCGATCCCTCGACGAACCTGATTTTGCTGCGCTCCGGCGCGCTCGATTGGAACCTGCTCGCGCCGGCACAGCTTGCCGTCGTGCGCGGCGATCCGCATATCGCGTTTCTTGCGGTGCCAACTGCGGTCGTCGCCGGAATCGCTTTCAATACGTCGCATCCGCCGCTCGACGACGTAAGGGTGCGGCGAGCTCTCGCGATGTCGATAGATCGCGACGAAATTTCGCGAAAGATTACCCTCGGCTTCTATCCCGTGACCAACGTGCTACAGCCGCGATTCTCGTGGGCGTTCGATCCAGCGGTGCGCGAGCCCGGTTACGATCCCGCCGCCGCCGATCGCCTCTTCGATCGCGCCGGCTGGCGACGCGGTTCCGACGGGCAGCGCCGGCGCGACGGCCGGGCCCTGCACTTTACGTACGTGCAGTTTGCGGAAACCGCGACCGGCGTGCGTGCCGCTACGGCCGTTCAGGCGGCCTTGCGCGATCGGGGCATCGACGTAACGATCAAATCCGTCAGCAACGCGCAGCTCTTTTTGCCGCATACCGGCATGCTCGCAACCGGCACGTTCGATCTCGCGTACGTTCCGTGGACTATGGGTGCCGACCCCGACGATTCCTCGGTGCTCGAATGCGGGGCACCGTCAAACTACATGCGCTGGTGCGATTCAAGAATCGAGCGGCTCGAGCTCGCGGCTCTTGCTGCGACCGGCCTGAGCGCCCGCAAACATTTGTACGCGCAGATCGGGCGCATCGTCGCGCAGCAAGTTCCGATTCTCTACTTGTTCAACGCCGATTACGTGTACGCGTACCGAAAACGTCTGCGTGGCTTTGCGCCCAACGCCTTCGTGCCCACCTGGAACGCCTATCAATGGAGATTATAGAGAGCGAGTAGGCCAAGCGTAACGGTCACCCAGGAATTCAAAGGGGTAGCGTGCGAACGCTCGTCCCAGATGAGCGCTCACTTGGAAGCGACGTCATGATCGAGTTTTTCTTACGGCGACCGCTCTTTGCCGGAGTTCTCAGTTTCGTCGTGCTGCTCGCCGGCCTCGTCACGATTCCAACCTTGCCGATCGCGCAATATCCACAAATTTCGCCGCCCACGGTCACGGTGACGTCGCAATATCCTGGCGCAACCGCTGCGATGGTGATGCGTTCGGTGACCACACCGCTCGAAATCAACATCAACGGATCCGACGGCCTGCAGTACATGCAGTCGTACTCGAGCGCCAACGGTACGAGCGTCATCACCTGCACGTTCGCGCTGGGCACGGACCCCACGACCGATCAGACGAACGTGCAGCACGGCGTTGACTTGACGCTCGCGCAGCTTCCCAGTGCCGTCCAAAATCAGGGCGTCAGCGTCCAGAAGAGCTCCGGGAACATCACGATTGCCGTCGCGATGCTCTCGACCAGCTCCGCGGTCTCGGACGTCGACGTCAGCAATTACGCGGATCTCAACGTAATCGAGAACCTCAAGCGCGTGCCGGGCGTGGGCCAAGTCGAGGTACTCGGCGACCGTACGTACGGCATGCGCATCTGGGTCGATCCCCACAAGCTGGAGGCCAACAACATCTCGATCGACACGCTGCTCAACGTCATCAAGCAGAACAACGCCGACGTAGCGCCCGGCGCGATCGGCCAGCCTCCGACGACCGGCTCGCAGCCCTTTCAAATACCGATCTCGATCAACGGCCGGCTGCAAACGCCCGAAGAGTTTAAGCAGATCGTCGTCCAGGCGCAGCCCAACGGCGGGTATTTACGAGTTGGAGACGTGGCCCAGGTCGAACTCGGCGCGCAAAACTATATTACCTCGGCGCGTTACAACGGCCAAACATCCGTCGTGCTCGCGATCGAAGGAGAGCCGACGGCCAACTCGCTCCAGATCTCGAAGAACGTTCGAGCGACGATGGCACAGATCGCGCAGACGATGCCAACCGGCTATGCGTACAAGATCGCGTTCGATACTTCCGACTTCGTTCGCGCCTCAATCAAGGAGGTCGTCATCACGCTGCTGATCGCGATCTTGCTCGTGGTCCTCGTCATCTTCGTCTTCCTGCAGAACTGGCACAGTACGCTCATCCCGGCGATGACTATCCCCATCTCGCTGATCGGAACTTTTGCGGCGATGAAGCTGCTGGGCTTTTCCATCAATACGCTCACGCTCTTCGGCTTGACCCTCGCTACCGGGCTGGTCGTCGACGATGCCATCGTCGTGCTCGAGAACATCGTGCGCCACATCGTCGACGACCAGAGCAGTCCGTTCGAAGCCACCGTGCGTGCCATGAAAGAGATCGGCGGCGCGGTGATCGCGACGTCGCTCGTGCTGATGTCGGTCTTCGTTCCGGTCGCATTCCTTCCGGGAACCACCGGTTTGCTCTTCCAGCAGTTCGCGCTCACGATGGCGGCCTCAATCGCCATCTCGCTCTTTACCGCGATGACGCTCGCGCCCGTGCTCACCTACGAGCTGGTGCACGGCGCCGAGCCGACGACGAACCGGTTCATGCTGTGGTTCAACCACCGGCTCCACGCGCTCACTGCGTGGTACGAAGGCCGCGTCCCGGTCCTCATCCGTCACCAAAAGCTCATGGTCGCAATCTTCGTCGGCGCCATCGCGCTGCTCGGGCTGATGTTCAAGATCACGCCGTCCGGCTTTCTCCCCAACGAGGACCAGAGTCTGCTCTACATCTTGGTGACGCTTCCCATCCAAGCCTCGATGGACCAGACGACTGCGGCGGTCAAGAAGCTCGAGGGCATCATGCTCAAATTGCCGCAGGTGGAGGCGGCCACCTCAGGCATCGGCTTCGGTTTTGCCAACAATAGCTCGAATCAAGCGACGATCTTTCTGCAGCTCAAGCCGCTCTCGGAGCGGCACGGCGCGCAGAGCTCGGCGCTGGCAATTCAATACGATCTCTACACGCGCTTCCAAAAGATACCGGGCGTCACGGCGTTGCCGGCGAATCCGCCCGCGATTCCGGGATTGGGCTCGACCGGCGGCTTCGCCATAGAGATCGAAGACATCAACAACCTCGGCTTGCCGGCTCTCAACAAGGTCGGCAACAACGTTCTGGCCGCGGCAAAGAAAGACTCGGCATTGTCGGCGATCCGGCTTCCCACGATCTTTACCGGAACGTACCTCGTCACGAAGTTCGACCGCTCGAAGGCGCTGGCGTTTGGCGTGACGCCCTCGGCCTTTTTCGACACGGTAAACGGAACGACCGGCTCGACCTTCGTCAACTTCTTCGATTATGGAACCCGTTCGTATCAGGTCGTACTGCAAGCGCGAGCCGGGCAGCGCACTTCGCCGCAAGATCTTTCCCGCATCTACGTTGCCAATGGGTCGGGCAACATGATGCCGGTGAGCCAATTCCTGAGAACGGGCTACGAGACCGACAACGTTTCGATCATGCGCTTCAACGAGTACAACGCGCTCGAAATCGACGGTTCGCCGGGCTCGAATGCAAGCTCGGGTCAGGCGCTCGCCGCGATCGAGAAACACGTCGTCGCAAATCTCCCCAAGGGAATGGGATACGAGTGGAGCGGCATCGCGCGGCAGCAAGTGCAAAGCGGCCCGCAGACCGTTGCGGTCTTCGGGATGGGACTGCTCTTCGTCTTTCTGGTGCTGGTCGCGCAGTACGAGAGCCTCTCCACGCCGTTCGTCATCATGCTGGCGGTGCCGATCGCACTGCTCGGCGCGATCGGCGCGATCTACGTTCGCCGGCTTGGCGAGCTCCTCAGCATACTCATCCATTCCAAGCTGGCCGGTCATTTGGTTCCCATGCCACAGACCTCGTCGGACATCTACGCTCAGATCGGTTACGTCATGCTGATCGGGCTGGCGGCAAAGAACGCCATTCTGATCGTCGAGTTCGCAAATCAGCTGCGCGAGCATGGGATGGAAGCGGTCGAAGCGGTCGCGCAGGCTGCCGCCACGCGCCTGCGTCCAATCCTCATGACCTCGATCGCGTTCATCCTCGGCATCATTCCGCTCGCGTTCGCCCACGGCGATGGCGCGCAGTCGCGGATCTCTCTCGGCACCGCCGTACTCGGCGGGATGCTGGTTTCGACCGTGATGAATCTTGCGATCGTACCGGTGCTCTACATCGTCGTGATCGAAATCACCGAACGGAAACAACGCAAGAGAAAGACGCCGCAGTCCAAAGATTTGCCGCCACCTCCGATGCCGGTGCCGCCGGAAGGACCGGCGCCCGCTACAGCGCTTTAACGGCCGCCGTCAGGGCGTCGACCGATGCCTTGGCATCGCCGAAGAGCATTGAGGTGTTCGGCAACTCATAGAGCGGATTTTCAATCCCTGCGAACCCGGAGCGCATCGAGCGCTTGAGCACGACGACGTTGGCAGCCCGATCGACATCGAGAATTGGCATGCCGTAAATCGGCGAGCTCGACACGGTGCGCGCCGCGGGGTTGGTGACGTCGTTCGCACCGATCACCAGAGCGACGTCGGCGGTCGGAAACTCCAGATTCGCGTCCTCCATATCGAGGAGCTGGTTGTACGGCACGTTCGCTTCGGCGAGCAGAACGTTCATATGACCCGGCATGCGTCCCGCGACCGGATGGATTGCGTAGAGCACTTTCACGCCGCGCTTCTCGAGCTGATCGGCGAGGGCCTTAACGCTGTGCTGCGCCTGGGCGACGGCCATTCCGTAGCCAGGAACGAAGATGACTTTCGATGCGTATGCGAGCATCACGGCGTCGTCGTCCGCGCTGGTGCTGCGAATCTGTTGCGGGACGCCCGACGCCGCTACGATCTCGGTGCCCCCCGCGGCCCCGAAGGCGCCGAAGAGTACGTTGGTCAGGGGCCGGTTCATCGCGCGGCTCATCGCGACGGTCAGAATCGTTCCGCTCGCCCCGACGAGGGCGCCGCAGATAATCAAGAGCGTTGAGTCGATCTCGAAGCCGGTAATCGCAACAGCGACGCCGGTGAACGAGTTCAGCAGCGAGATCACCACCGGCATATCGGCGCCGCCGATCGGCAGCACCACGGCGTTACCGAGCAGCGCCGCGACGATCAGCATCCCGATGAACAGCACTTCGGAGTGCGCCCCCGCGATCAGGTCGATGCCGGCTGCCAGCACCAGGATCAGCAGGACGAGATTGACGATCTGCTGGGCCGAGCCGAAGCTGATCGGACGCCCGGGGATGATTTCCTGGAGCTTGCCGAAGGCGATGTTCGAGCCCCAGAAGGAGACCGAGCCGACGATCGCGGCGAACAGCGAGAAGATCGCGATGTAGGTGGGCGTATCGGTGTAGCCGCTTGAGAGGCGGAACTCAGACCAGGAGATGAGGAAGACCGCGCCGCCGCCGACGCCGTTGAACAGCGCCACCATCTGCGGCATCGCCGTCATCTTCACCTGCCGCGCAGCTGGCACGCCGACAGCGGTTCCGAGCGCCACGCCGATCACGATCAACGCCCAGTTGCCCTCGTTGCGGTTCAGCAGCGTGGCGATCACCGCGATCGTCATGCCGACGGCCGCGATGCGGTTGCCGCGCACGGCCGTGGTCGGGCCCGAGAGGCCACGCAGCCCCTGGATGAACAGGAGCTGGGAGTGCGAGCCGGCGGCGATCGCCACGGCGCACGCAACCGCGGCCGCCGCGAAGGCGCCATTGACGAGCTGCTGCGAGCGCCCGAGCGTGATCGGTCGTCCCGGCAGCAGCTCCTGCAGCTTGCCGAAGGCGATGTTGGACCCCCAGAAGGAGACCGAGCCGACGATCGCGGCAAACAGCGAGAAGACGGTGAAGTAGGTCGGCTGGCCGGTGCTGTAGCCGTGGGTCAGCCGGAACTCGGCCCAGGCGATCAGGAACACGGCGCCCCCGCCGACGCCGTTGAACAGCGCCACCATCTGCGGCATCGCGGTCATCTTCACCCTGCGCGCGCCGACCAGTCCGAACGCGGCGCCGATGGCCCCGCCGACCGGAATCCGCCAGCCGATGTGCAGGTGCGGAT
>DATDIA010000165.1:0-4049 GCA_036521295.1 Candidatus Cybelea sp.
GGGGCGGCAGTGGGTCAACGCGGCGCTCGATTCGATCGGCGCTCGAACGCCGCTCGAAGTCGTGGCGGTGCTCAAGCATCGGAGGCTGAGCGCCGCGTTTGCCTTGGGTGAGTATAAGGCGGTCGTAGCGGAGTACGGCGAAATCGTTCGCCTCTGCCGGGAGACCGGCAACGATCGCGACGCTGCTTTGACACAGGATATGGCGGGACACGTGCTCGCATCGCTGGGGCGAGTCGCCGAGGCAAAGGAACTTATCGGACGGGCGCTGACGACGGCCCACATGCTGAACGAACCCCGACTGATCGCCTGGACGGTACGATGCCTAGCCTATGCGAATGCAAAGGCCGGCGAATTTGCCGCGGCGCGCTCGTACCTACTCGAGGTTCTGCCGATCTACGAAACGGAGTTCGGTAAGGTGGACTTGGCCTATACCATCAATGACCTCGGAAGATGCGAGTTCGCTACCGGCAACGTGGAACTGGCCCTCGACTATGCGATGAAGGCGGTTGCAATTTCCCGCGAGAACGACGAGCGCGGAAGGTCGATGGCGACGGCGCTCGACTCGCTCGTGGTCTACCTCATTGCGTCGGAGCGCTATGGCGAGGCCGAGGGGCACGCGCGCGAGGCCCTCGAGTTGGCATCCGGAGCACATCTGGACGTTCTCGCGGCATTTGCTTTGCAACACCTGGCAACTCTCGCGGTTTTGCAGGCTCCGCGTGGTGAGAAGGGGCGCGGCATAAGCGAGCGCGCCGCCCGCATCTTTGGGTTCGTCGATGCGCGTCTGGCGTCGATGGGGTCGGCGCAGTTGATGATCCAAGAGCAGGAACACGACCGCGTGATTGCGCTCTTGCGCGAGGCGATGACGCCGGGGGACCTGACGGCGTTGCTCGCTGCCGGTGCGGAGATGACGCAAGAACGCGCGGTTGCGGAGGCGTTGGCAGGCTAGATCGAATAGCGCGACGTCCCGATAAAGCCGCTGACCGGCGACCAGCGGAGATCCTTGAGATCGCTATTGTAAAGGAGCGGCGTCCGGATGAAGCCGATGACGAGCGTGGGTACCTCAAGCGCGATCTGCTGCTGCACGAACACGTAGTATCGCTTGCGCTTCCGCTGATCCACGGTGTGCAAGGCTGCGTCGAGCGCCTTCGAGACCGCAGCGTTCGTCCAGCGTAAGTTGTCGTAGTCGCCGAACCGGTCGGGGTCCGGGCCGCTTTCGGTACTGATGATGGCAACATCGTAACGGCCACTCGTCAAGATACCCGCCGGAGATGCGTCTAAGAAGAGATTGTGCGAATAGTTCTTGACGTCGGTCTGAACGCCGATGCTGCGCCATTGCTGCTGTACCAACGCTTGCACCTCAACTTCGCCGGTGTGCTCGGTACACGCGCTGAACGTAAGCTCCAATCGGCGGCCGTTTTTCATGCGAATCCCGTCGGGCCCGACCCGCCATCCGGCCGCATTGAGGATCGCGCGCGCCCGCTTCGGGTCATACGGGTAGTGGGCGATGTCCTTTGTGGCAGCCCAGGAAAAGCGCGGGTCCTGATCCGTCTCGGACGCGACGAGCACCCCGTGAAAAACCTTCTCGACAATCGAGCGCCGGTCCAACGCATAGGCGAGCGCGATACGGACCCGGCGATCGGCGACGAACTCACGCTGCACGTTGAAGTCGATGTGCGCCCAGGCGAATTGGTCGACCAGGCGCGTACGCAATCCATTGCGAGGATCGGCGGCCAGCGTACGGAATCTCGGCCAGTCCATCGCCGACCCAGCGATCATGTCGACTGAGTGGGATTGGAGTGAAACGAGCTGACTGGGAACCGGAAGGATATTGAAATCCACTTCCTTCAATCGCGGCTTACCGCGAAAATAGCCGCGGAACGCCGACAAACGGATCTCGTCCCCGCGCCTCCAACGAGCGATTCTAAATGGACCGCTGCCGACGGGGAGCGCGTTGTAAGGAGCGACGTTCAGCGACCCGCGCGCGTCGTTGTACGGCTTTAAAATATGTTCGGGCAGAATCGGTACCCAGCCGTACGGGCTCCAAAATTCCGGTAGGAACGGAGCGTAGACCCGCTTCATGTGCACGACGGCGACGTATGGATCCGAACAGTCGATATTGCGAATATCGCTGTAGCCTTCGGTGAGGTAGACCAAACTGTGCGGGTTGACGATGAGCTGCCAGGTGAAGCGGAGATCGGCGCAGGTCAGCGGATGTCCGTCCTGCCAGGTTATGCCCGGGGCTAACTTGTACCGCAACGTCAGCCCGTCCGGGCTGACGTCCCCGTTGGCCCGCGTTGGCAGTTCCCGTAGCGCATCGGGAAAGGGGCGGGCCCTTTCGTCGTACTGCACCGCCCACGCAAAGGCGAACATCGCCAGCGAGCGCGTGGGCTCGAAGGGAAACACGGCAGGATTTAGGCTTTTCGGGTCCTCGTCGATGGCGTAGCGCAAGACGCCGGGGACGGTCCACGCATTCGATTCGCGAGAGCGGTGTCCCGCGGTGACGTTCGAGCACGCCGCTAGCGCGAGTGCTGCGGCGATTGCCGCCCTAGCGCCAGCCTTCATCTTCGAGCAATGGGAAAGCCGAGGCCTCGATGTTGTCCAAGTCTGCGGCGAGAAGCGCGACGCCGATTCGTCCGCGGAAGAGGCCGTGCGGCCGTTCCGGCTGGTTGGGAATGACGGTAGCGGCGCGGTCGGCGAGAATCGCCGAACGGGTTAGCCACGCGGAGTCGTTATGCATATGACGTCCGAGCGTCAGCAGAGCATACGCGCGCCCTGCTTCGCCGCAGCACAGGCTTCCATTCCCGTTTCCCGCCTCCCAGACGTTCCATGCGGCGGCGACCGCCAAGTCGAGAAGCGGATCTTCTTTGAATTCTTTGTGTGCCAGCGTGAAGAGCGCGACGTACCCGGCACTTCCGTTGCACCAGCCGGGCGTCGTCGTCGCATCCAACCCGCGATCGACCCAAGGCCAGCGGGCCCCGCGCCCCCACGGTTCCGCCAAGGCTGCAATCTCGGCGAGGCGCCGGCGCAGACCGCTCGGCAGCGGCTGAGCGAACGTGCGGCGGAAACGCAAAGCCGCATACAGATAACCGCACCAGCCGTGCGCCATGCCGAGATTTGGTAGCATTGCCCGTTCCGCGATTGGAGCGAGCGCGTCGAGTTCGTTCCAGATATTTTCCAGCATCTGGCCGCCGAGCCGTGCGAGGACGGTGCGTTCCTCAGCGTCGTTCGGCAGCATGTCGCCGATGAGGGCCGCGCCCAGGAGTGCGCCGCTTCGTCCTAGGGTTAGTTCGGCTTTCTCGGTTCCGTCGTCGGTGAGTGAGAGCCGTGCAAATCGAGAAGCGGCGTGGCGGCTCCGGGCAGCGTCGCCCTGCGCGTTCGAAATGAGCGCGCGCAACAGCGCAAGGCCGCCCGCGCCGTGAAACGGCGTTACTTTGCCCGCGAGTTCGAGCGTCAGCCCCTTTGGAGGGTCCAAAAACGCATCGGTAGATCCGCTGTTGCGCTCCGCTTGCAACAACCACCAATCGGCGCCGGCGAGCGATGCGGCGTCTTCTCGAAGCAACGCTAGGCGGTAGAGCGCGTATGCAATTCCGCCCGCGCCGGAGAAGATCGATGCCGTCGGCGCCGGGATATCGGCGGGCGAGAGCGTTCCTCCAATCGCGACTTCAGCAACAGCGCAGCGAAGCAGCTCGCGGGCCGGCGAGGTGCTCCTTGCGGCCGGATGAACTTCAGCCGGCCTGGGAATCCCTTCGAGAGCCTCGGCCATCGCCGCGACCGTCGGAAAACGTTCCTCCGGCGCTTTCGACAGCGCACGGCGTAGGACGCGCTCCATTTCCGGCCACGCCGCGACGCCGCAGGCGGAGAACGGTTGCGGCGGCTCAGTCACGATTTGCGCAAACATCTTGTCGTGCTCGATCGAGAAGTCGAAATAGTACGCATCGGTCACGAGCCGATAGAGAAGTGCGGCTATGGCGTACTGCTCGCCCGCGATGGTCGCAGCGGCGTCGCGACCCTCGAGCGTCGCGACGGCATACTCGGGTTCGTAGTAAAAG
>DATDIA010000166.1:0-2788 GCA_036521295.1 Candidatus Cybelea sp.
GGAGCGCGCCTGGATACGAAGGCGATTCTACGATGATCTCGTCACCCGGCTCGGCTAAACTCTGCGCGACGATCGCGATTCCTTGCGTCGATCCGGTCAATACGATGATGCTCGCCGGCGTGATCGTGTCGGCGCCGCGCGCCTTCATCCGCGCAGCGATCGCCGCCCGTAACGGCTCGTATCCTTCCGAATCGCCATAGCTGAGCACGAAGCGCGGATCGCTCCCGACGCGGCCAAACGATTTCGCGAGCGCGCTAAGGGGCGAAGGTTCGTCGGGCGCAACGCCTTGAACGAACGATATCCGCCCGGGCTCGGGCTTGGCGGCAAGCTCGCCGAGCACGTTGGGAAACTCGCCGACGCGCCATGGCGGCAGAGTCACCCACCACGGAACGCCGGCTGCACGCTCGGGCTGACCGCCGCGAACCTGCGCCACGACTCGCGAGCCGGATCCCACGCGTTGCTCGATCAACCCGTCCCCTACGAGCTCCCGGTAGGCATGAACGATCGTGCTGCGGTTAACCGTCAGGCGCTCGGCCATGGTTCGCTCGGGCGGGAGCCGCGTGGATTCCGGCAGGGTCCCCGCCAGTATCGCCTCGCGGAGATGTTCGTAGATCTGACGGTAGAGCGGGACGATCGATTCCCGATCGAGTTCCGGTAGCAGACCGGCCCATCCAATTCGAGACACCGGATGACTCCATTTCGCTCAAGTCCTGGGGAACGCTCTTGCTTCAGCGAAACCTGACGCATGAGCACTCCAACAGAGCACCAGGTGGACGTGGCGGTCATCGGCGCCGGCCCCGGCGGCTATCACGTCGCGATCAGGCTGGCACAGCTGGGCAAGAAAGTCATTTGCATCGACCGTGACGAGGTCGGCGGCGTGTGCCTCAATTGGGGCTGCATCCCCACCAAGGCACTGCTGCACGTCGGCGAAGTGATACGTCACATCGAACGGGCCGGCACGATTGGGCTGCGCGTGCCCAAGGCAGAAGTCGAGCGCGAGAGCGTTGCGAAGTTCAAGACCGACGTCGTAAACGCAAATGTCAACGGCGTGAAGACGCTCTTCAAAGCCAACGGCGTGGAGTTTCTGCGCGGCGAAGCCTCCTTCCAGTCGCCCACCGAGATCGAAGTCAAACGCGAAGATGGGCAAAGCGAGCGGATTGCGGCGCGCGACGTAGTCGTCGCTACGGGATCCGCTCCGGTCGACGTGAAGGCGTGGTCGCGCGACGGCAAAACGATCATCAACTCCGATGATGCCGTCAAGCTCGAGCGCATCCCCAAACGCCTGCTGGTCGTCGGCGGCGGCGTTATCGGTTTGGAGTTTGCGACTGTCTACGGACGCATGGGCACGCAAGTTTTAGTCGTCGAAATGATGCCGCAGATCCTGACCGGAACCGACCTCGAGATCGGGAAGACGCTCGGTCGCATCTTAAAAAAACAGGGCATCGAGATCATGCTCAACACAAAAGTCGTGGCAATCGAGAAAGGCGCAGATACTGCGCGCGCGACGCTCAACGGCGAGGGCACCGGCGCGAAGGACGAAACGCGCGAGTTCGACACGGTTCTCGTCGCGGTCGGTCGTCGTCCCGTCACCGATAACCTTGGTCTCAAAGCGGCCGGTCTGGACGTCGACGAGCGCGGCTTCATCGAAGTCGATCGCCAGCAACGCACGAACGTTCCGAATATCTTCGCAATCGGCGACGTCACCGGGCCGCCGTTGCTCGCACATCGTGCGATGAAACAAGGTGTCATTGCGGCGGAAGTGATCAACGGTGACCGGTCGGCGGCATTCGATCCGGTAGCCGTTCCGAACTGCATTTATACCGATCCCGAAGTGGCCACGGTTGGGCTCTCCGAGGAGGAAGCAAAGGCCGGCGGACATGAGGTGCGCATCGGCAAGTTTCCGTTGGCCGCGAGCGGACGGGCCCGTACCATGAACGAGGCGGAAGGGCTGATCAAACTGGTCGCTGACGCGCGCAGCGACCTACTGCTCGGCATGCATATCGTCGCGCCACAAGCTGAATCGCTCATCGGCGAAGGCGTGATCGCCTTAGAGATGGGCGCAACGCTGGAGGACGTCGGTCTTTCGGTCCACCCGCATCCAACGCTTACCGAGGGAATCATGGACGCCGCCGAAGCCGCGCACGGCAAAGCAATTCACATCATCAATCCGAAGCCAAAGGCTCCCGTGAACGCGTGATTTTAGCGGGAAGTTGACTCAAAACGTTATTTAGATGAGGCACGCAAATTTGCTCGATCTCGGAGTTCGCCCATATCGCGAGATTTGGGAGCTTCAGCATCGTCTCCATGAGGGGGTGCGCGAGGGGCGCGAGCGCGATACGTGGATCGTGGTGGAGCATACGCCGGTGGTGACGCTCGGACGACAAGCCAAGCGTGAGAACCTCTTCTTCTCAGCCGAGGAGCTTGCGCACCAAGGCATCGATCTTGTGGAGATCGAGCGCGGCGGAGACGTTACGTATCATGGCCCCGGACAGTTGGTCGTTTATCCAATTCGAAAGCTCGAGCGTTTCCGCGAGGTCGTGCCGCTGGTGCGCTCGCTCGAGGCCGCAGTCATCAACACCTGCGCGCGCTTCGGCGTGCGAGGAGAACGGTGGAGCGGCCATGCCGGGGTCTGGGTTGGCTGCAACCAAATCTGCGCGATCGGCCTTGCCATTACGCGAATGGTTTCGCTGCACGGTATCGCGCTCAATGTCTCGACCGAGCTCGATTACGATCGTTTGATCGTCCCGTGCGGGCTGCCGCAGCGAGGTATCACCTCGCTCTCTGCCCA
>DATDIA010000167.1:0-4427 GCA_036521295.1 Candidatus Cybelea sp.
GGATAACGGAAAGCCTGGTCGACGCCGACGCCAAGGCGATAGCCTCACGCGCGAAGGCGGAGTAATGAAAACGCCTGGAGCGGGCCGACTCGCCCCAGTATAAGCTACCGTCCGGTCGCATGTCTATACGCCATCGCGCAACTCTGCCAGAATGACCCCAAAAACGGCCGACTCTACGAATTTTTGGTGAAAACGGTCGCTCCAGGCGTTTTCATTACTCCGCCTTCGCGCGTGAGGCTATCGCCTTGGCGTCGGCGTCGACCAGGCTTTCCGTTATCCCAATCGCGGCGCGCACGCCGCTCGCGGCGGCGACGATAACTTGGTGAACCGACGTGACGGCGTCACCTGCCGCATAGCAGCCATGGTGTGAAGTTTGATTGCACGCGTCGACTGCGATCTCTCGCGCTTCGGTCAGAAGGCAGTCGAGTGACGCGAATAACGGCGAGTGCTGACGCAACGGGGCGCAGATAAACAAAACATCGCACTCGATGGCCGAGCCGTCTTCGAAAGTAATTCGTTCGAGCATGGTTCCCGGGCCCTGCAGTGCTCGTATTTGCCCAATGTGCAAGATAGCGCCGGAAGCCTCGATCCACGCGCGGTCTAGCGGTGTCAAATCGTCTCGTTCGGGGCACACGACCAGAGCGTTGCTCCAGCTGCGGAGCTCTTGCGCCAAGCCCACGGCTTCGCGTCCGCGGCCGTACGCCGCAAGGCGGCGATCCCGCACTTCCCAGCCGTCGCAAAAAGGACAGTTGAAGGCGGAGCGTCCCCAGCGCTCCGCCAAGCCATCCACTGGCGGAAGATCGTCAAACATGCCGGTCGCCAAAAGGAGTCGCCGGCCGAAGAACCGCGCCCCCGACTGCGCTGAGACGACGAAACGCGAATCGTTTTCACGCACGTCGACGACGTGCTCTCCCGTAAACTCGACGGATTTATATCGCGAAAGCTCCTCTTTGGCGAGACGTCTGAGATCTTTTGGAGACGTCCCATCGCGGCTCAGAAAGCCGTGCATTTTCTCTACTGAAGCGTTGCGCGGATGGCCGTCATCGCACACGAGAACCGAGCGGCGAGCGCGTCCGAGAATGAGAGCCGCGCTTAAACCAGCCGGACCGCCCCCGACGATGACGACGTCATACACCACTACTCCAAAACCGTCATACCTTGACGCGGTGCACGACGAGGAGCGTGGCATCGTCGCGCATATTGTCTCCGGCATATGACTTGACCGTATTAAAGAGGGCGTCGGCAAGCCCTTGAGCCGTCAAGTTGCGATTAGTAATAAAGTTTTCTCGCAGTCGCTCCAACGTAAAAAGCTCGCCGCGTTCGTTGCTGGCTTCCGTTAGGCCGTCGGTATACAGCACAACCCGGTCTCCAAAACCCAAGGTCGACTCTTCCATCGCGTAAGCTACCTTTGGCTCCACGCCGAGCACGAGGTCATGGGTCGTCATGATCTCAACATCGCCGGCGCCCGCGCGCAAAATCAACGGAGGCTCGTGACCTGCGTTCGCGATTCGCAATTTGCCTGACGCGGCGTCAACTGACCCCAAAAGAAGCGTGATAAAATGATCGGATTCTCGAAGGTCGTCGGCGACGACGGCGTTGGTGTGCGAGAGGATGGCCTCTAAATTTTCAAGCGTCAGTGCCTGAACCAGACCGCGAACGAGGTATCGCAGCATCAGCGCATTAAGCGCGGCTGCCAGCGATTTTCCTGAGGCATCGCCGAGCCCAAAAAGCAGGCACTGGTTACCAAGCGAGAAGACGTCTATGTAGTCGCCGCCTACGAGGCGCGCCGGCTCGGCGTGTACGCCAAGGTCCAACCCCGGGATCGCAGGCAGGCTGACGTTGAGTAATGCAGTCTGAATGCGTTCGGCGGCAAGGTCAAAGTCACGGTCCGCTCGGTCGCCGCTTGTCAGAGACCCGACTGTACGAAACACGGAAGTCCACATATGCGTGCTCTACTTGTACGCAGTGTGGCGACCGTCCCTTAGGCGCTTTAGACTTTTTCGGCACGCTTGCGGCGCCGCGCTGATAAAACGCGGCGTCGCATTGCGTGGACGTGTAGAGTGCTTCCGGCTTTCGCCTAGTTCAAGCTTGTCGCGGCGGGCACGGGGCGCCCCTCGTCGAGATCGAGCAGATCGAACCAGGTGACGATCTCGGGCCGGTCCGACGCTATCTTCGTGCGCAAGCCTTCGAAATATTGCGCGCTCGGCGAGCCGGGTTCGGGATGCCAGCGCATTCGCTCGGCATTGAATTTCGCGATCTCGTTTGGAGTTTTTTTGGAAAGGAATTCCGACTCCACCCAAGACGCAATCGCGTCATCAGTGTTTAGCTCGCTCACCTTGCGCGCGAACTCATCGCCGTTTGTGCCGAGAAACGCGAAAAGTGGCTTGTCATGCGGACAGTCGTAATCGTATTCGCCCAGACGCCCTTCGTTATGCGCCTTCGCCTTGTCGATCACGCGCCTGAGCGAAACCAGGCCTGCGAGCTTATCCTTGGCGCTGCGCGGCACCGTCGTTGTCAAATCCATGCTATTCTCCCTTGCAGCAAATGTATGCTCACTAGGACGCGATCGCTTCGATGGCCAGCTCGATGCGAACCTCGTCGCCGACCGCGACGCCGCCGGCTTCGAGCATCTGATTCCACGTCAAGCCGAAATCCTTACGGCTGATCGTTGCGTACGCTTCGTATCCGGCACGAAGGTTTCCCCACGGGTCTTTGGCGCGGCCTTCGAAAGTGGCTTCGAGAACGACGGGGCGCGTCGTTCCGTGAATGGTCAAGTCGCCGCGAATCTTGAACGCCTCAGGCGTCCCCGTTATCTTTGTGCTGCGAAACGTGATGGACGGATAGACGGCGACGTCGAGGAAGTCCGCCGAGCGCAGATGCTCGTCGCGCTGCGGCTCGCGCGTGTCGATCGACGACCCGTCGATCGCGACGTCCACCGCCTCGGGGACGTCGGATCCGGAGGGCACGGATATCGTGCCGGTTACGGCCGGAAAACGCCCGCGCACCTTGGCGATCATCAGATGGCGTACCGCGAAGCCTACGCTCGTGTGGGCCGGGTCAATGTTGAAAACTTGGGTATTCTGCTCTTGGACGAGGCTCATGAGGTGATTTCTCCTTTAAGTTGCTCTCTACGGTCTCTTGTGGTATAAAGAGCGTAAGTAACTATTGCATACCAATTTACCAGGGACAAGTAGGCACCAGAAAGTAGTATAGGCACCTAATGGATACCGCAGCCGCCGACGTATATTCAGGCGCATGCCCGGCCCGCGCGCTCCTAGACCGGATCGCCAACAAGTGGACCACGTTGATCATCGGCATCCTCGGTGACACGCAAGCCGCGGTGCGCTTCAGCGACCTGCGCCGGTCGATCACCGGCATCTCGCAGAAAATGCTAACGCAGACGCTGCGCGATTTGGAACGCGACGGCTTGGTCGTCCGCGAGATCTATCCGGTCATTCCGCCGCGCGTCGAATACTCGCTCACGCCGCTAGGCCGCACGCTCGAAGAGCCGTTGCGCGCCCTGAGCCGATGGGCCGACCAGCACATGAAAGAAGTGCACTTGGCTCAGAGCGCATTCGACGCCAAGATCGCGTGATCCACAGAGCGGGCTAGCCCGTTCGAACGACCTCAGGATCGACCGTGACCGGAAAATTGACGGAGCGCGCGATGAAGCAGAGGCGATGCGCGTCTTCGTGAAGGTCGAGCGCTTTCGCGCGATCGCCGTCGACCATCGTGGTTACCGGCCGTAACGCCACCGCGACGAAGTGCGCGGCGCCGTCGCCGTCCTCTTCCATCGCACCCGATGCGTCGTCGCGGTAGTCGACAACGGTTATGCCGTTAATCGAACAAAGGTGAAGATACCACAGCATGTGGCATGAGGAGAGGCTCGCGACCAGCAGCTCCTCGGGGTTGTAACGTGTCGCGTTGCCGCGAAACGCGGGATCGCTCGAAGCAGCGATCTGCGGCTTCCCCGGACCGCCGATGGTGTGGTCGCGAGAATAGCTCCGATAGTTCGTAGTGCCCACGCCATCGGCCGCCATCCACTGGACGTACGCGCTGTAGGTATGCGTTTTCACGTTCACCGCCTTTAAACGCTGAGCTATCCCGACACGAGAAAGAGGCACGGCCTCAACCGATTGAAAACCTTTCCGTGGTGGTACGACCGGTTCAAAAAGGCGAAGGTGCGGCGTGGGCTGCCCTTCGCGGATGGCTTTGGCCGGATGCCGACAAGGCAGAGCTCGTCAAAGAAGCGGAGGCATTTCTGGACGGTCTCAAGGTCCCTACGATCGCTGCAGTTTTTCTTGCAGAGGAGAAAACGCTCCCCCTGGGATTTCTCGAGCTCGCCGTTCGTCCGTTCTCCGATGGGTGCGAATCCAGACCGGTTCCCCACGTGGAAGGCTGGTACGTCGAACCAGGTGCGCGCGGGC
>DATDIA010000168.1:0-5315 GCA_036521295.1 Candidatus Cybelea sp.
GTAGCCGACGATCAACGCGATGTTGAAGGTGGGAAAATAGCCGGCCCACAGGTTATGATAGGCCCACGCCATCGATCCTTGCGTGTTAGGCGGCGGCGTCGGACAGGCCGCCAAACCCAATCCGCCGTTTATGACCGACCCCGTGCAATAGCCGGCGATTAGCTTTGGAACCGGGGTAAGGATACCAGCGAAGCCGTTGCTCTGATACTGCGCCTGCAAGTCGGCTTGAGGCAGCGATTGATTCTTCGCGAAAACGACGTCGACGTCTGACGCGAGCCGTCTGTCGAGCGCTTGACGAACCTCCGGCCGGTTTGCCTGCGCCTCGGCAACGACGGTGGAAAGGTCGTTTGCGGTCGGAAGCTGCTCGACCGAAGTCGAGGGAACGAGGTTCGCGTCCCAAATCGGGTCGCCGGCATTGGCGGCTACCAGGTTCTTGAGCCGATTCTGAAGCTGCGCAACGTTCTGCAGCGCCAAGTAGACGTCGGTTTGAAAGTTCGCCACTTGCGTCTCCGACTCGATGGCCTCGATCGGCGGAGCGGCGCCGCGGCTCGCGAGACGAATGTTGCTTTGCTGCTGCGCGATGGCTTCTCGTAGCGCTTCCTCTTGAATGACCACGTTGCGCCAGCCGGCTACCAAATCCCAATAGGTGTTCTCGACTTGAGAAATCGCGGTCGACGCGTCGATGAGCGTTTGTGCCGTACCCGCATCGGCGTTGATCAAGGCAAGTTTCAACTGACGCTTTGCAGCGTTCATGCCGGCGTTCTTGAGCAGCGGCTGGTTGACGGCAAGGTTCAGTCCGGCAAGATAGATCGGGTTGTACGCGTTGAAAACCGTGTTGTTATAGGTGCGAACTTGCTGGATGTCGGCCTGATAACTCGTGCCGTTCTCCGTCTGTCCGCCGACGCCGTATGCGAACGCGGATTGATGCTGGATGACGTTTCCAGGACCCGTGGTTGGATTAATCCCCGGGTACTGTCCTAATTCACCCGGACCCTCGGCGAGGAAACTTTGCGGAGGATTCACCGAGAAATTCGACTGCGGCTGCAAGTGCAGCGCGACGTCGTAGGCGCCTTTAGCTTGCACGATGTTATAACGCGCGATCCGGAAATTCGAAGCCGAGATCGCGAGGTTGGGATTCTTGACGAGCGCCATGGCAATCGCGTCCTGTAACGAGATGCCGACAAACGGCTGTTGCGTGACGCCGATGATTCGAGCGGCGCTCGGTGCCGCTTGCGGCGCGCGATAGCCGGGCGCGACGCTTGGAACAGGCGGCAGGATCAGGGTTGGAATCGCCGTTGGAATCGCCGCGCTGCCCGAAGCACGATCGTCGAGCTGCGCGGAGGTGCGCTGCAGCGGCAAACCTGCCATCGCGAGCGCCGCGAGCGCAACGAAGATCGACAGCGCCCGCGTTTGCCGTGTCTTCATTCGCTCACTGCCATGCCGATTCGCGGCCGACGCAGCAAGAGTACGAGCGGCGCGAGCCCGAGCGTGATCACCGCCGTCCATCGCGAGGTATCGGCATAGGATTGCACGGCCGATTGGGATTCGACCAGAACTGCCAGGCGCTGCATGGCGACTCGATTCTGCGTACCGCCCTGCGCCACCACGTACTGCCGCGTGGGAGGGTGCCCGAGCGTTTGCGTTCCGGCAAGCTCCGTCTGATGGACGGTGAAGCCTCGCACCAGAAGCGTGATCAAGACTGCGGCGGCAACGCTACCACCGATCTGCCGCGAAAGATTAAAGAAGGCGGCGGTCGAGGGTACCTCCTTATCGGGCACGCTTCCAATAACGGCGACCGATAGCGGCACGAAGATCTGCGCGAGACCAATGCCGCTGAGCACCAACGGAAAAATCAAACTATGGAAATCCGAGAGCGGCGTCGTGATATTCGCCAGCAGCCAATTCGAAAGCGCCAGCAAAACGAAGCCGATCGCCGCCTGGAGGCGCGCGTCGACGAGCCCTCGCTGCGTTAAGATCGCCGTGAGCGGCGTGAAGAGCAGGACGGCACCGGCACGAATCATGACCGTAGCTCCGGAGAGGGTTGCCGTAAAACCGAGCGAGTTGATCAGATACTGCGGCAGAATGATGATGGAGCCGTAAAGACTCACGCCGAGCACCGCGCCGAGTACGCTGCCGGCGGCCACTTGGCGAAGGCGCAAGACCCGCAGGTCGACGACGGGGATCGTCGAGCGAAGCGTCCACCAAACAAACGACGCCAGACCGCTAATCGAAAAGAACGTGAACCAGCGAATCCGCGCGTCGTCATACCAATCGTACTGCTGGCCGTTTTCGAGCACGAACTGCATCGAGCCCAAGCCGATGCACATCAGGATCAAGCCGATCCAATCGAGCCGGCGGTATTGCGGTAGCGCCGGGTTACGCAAAAAGTTCCAGATTAAGGTCGCGGCGATGATACCAATCGGAATATTGATGAAAAAGATCCAGTGCCAGTTCCAGTTATCGGTAATCCAACCGCCGATCACCGGCCCGAGGGCAGGCCCGACGATGACGCCCATCGCGAAGACACCCTGCGCCTTCCCTTGCTCTTTCATGCCGTAGGTGTCGCGCAGGATCGCTTGCGAGGTCGCGATGAGGCCGCCGCCGCCCAGCCCTTGAATCAATCGCCAGAAAACGAGCTGGCCTAAGCTATTGGAAAGCCCGCACATGAGCGACGCGGCGGTGAAGATGACGATCGAGGTAAAGAAATATTGGCGGCGTCCGAAACGCGCCGCAAACCATGGATTGAGCGGAATCACCACCACGTTGGCAATGAGATACGCCGTAACGACCCACGCCCCCAAATCCACGCCGACCCCGAAGTTGCCTTGGATGTTCGGCAAAGAGACGTTCACGATCGTTACGTCGATGATCTCGAGCAGCGTCGCGGTTATCACCGCAATGCTGATGATCACCCTGCGCGCGCCGTGCTCGACGACCGCGCTTTCATACGTGCCGAACATACTTCGACTTCGCTCAGTATGCCAAGAGTGAGTTATTTCACTCTGACGTAGGTTTCGACGCTCATTCCCGGCCGCAGCGGCAGGTCGGCGGGTGGGTTGTCTACCAAGATCCGCACTGGAATGCGCTGCGTTACCTTCACGAAATTTCCACTCGCGTTCTGAGCGGGCACCAGCGCGTAGGTGTTTTCCGAAGCGGGATTGATCGAAGCGACGTGCCCGTGAAACGTCACCCCTTTGTAGGCGTCGACGTGGATGTCGACCGGTTGGCCTACGCGCATCCGGCCCATCTGCGTCTCTTTATAGTTTGCGGTGATATAAACGCGATGGGGGACGATCGTCATGAGCGTCATACCAGCACCGACCGTTTGCCCGACTTCGGCGCTTTTCTCGCCTACGTATCCATTGGTCGGCGAGTAGATGCGCGTATAATTGAGGTTCTGCTTAGCGAGATAGAGTTGTGCTGCTGCGGCCTCCACTTGGCTGGGATCGGCCGCTTGAGTAAGCTTCCCTTGGGCGGTCGTCATTGCGCCCGACGCCTCAGACACGCCGGCGTTAGCGGCCTCGACGCGGCCTTGCGCGGCGGCTACGTTTGCGCGTGCGACGCTGACCTGGTCTTGTGCCGCGCGCAGCTGAGCCGATGCGCCGGCTGTTTGGGCGCGTGCCGCGTCGAGTTGCTGCGAAGCAACGTCGCCCGTGCTCACGAGCGATGACGCTCGATTGAGATCGGCCTGCGCTTTAGCGTAAGCTTGCTGCGCCGCCGGAACTTGCGCTTGCGCGGCGCGCAGTTGCGCGTTCGCTTGTGCGACGACATCCTGCGCCACCGGTACCTGCGCCTCTACATTTTCAATTGCGCCGCTGGCCTGCGAGACGCCGCCTTGGCCTTGTTCCGTCGTTGCCCGCTGGTTCGCGGCGGCAAGATCGTATTGAGCCTGAGCCTGCCGAAGTTTTGCGAGCTCGTCTTTGTTGTCGAGCACGATCAAGAGCTGTCCTCGGCGCACCGGCTGATTCGTATCGACCAAGATCCGATTGATGCGTTCGGGAATCTTGCTCGTAACGGCTACTTCGTCGGCGCCGACGTGCGCGTCATCGGTGCCCTCATGTGAGAGCATGAAATTCAGCCACGGCAATCCCCAAATCAATGCGAGGACGACCACGATCGCCGCGCCGATCAAGAAGAAGATGCGCCTGCGCGGCCGCGCGCGCGGCTCCTCGGCGTCGATCGGTCCGGGGCTCTCTGACGCAGTTCTGCCTGGGCCGTTTGCCTTCGGCTCTGCGACGGTTTTTTGCTGATTTGCCTCTCGCGTGTCCATTACGGCTTCCTTACTCCATTGAGAAAAACGTCGATATAAAAGCGAAGCGCCGCATCGGGATCACCGCGGTGAAGCACCGAATCGGGAAACTTCTTTCGGCCGAGCGCGTGCATGAAGACCACTCCCAAAAAGACCATTGCGAGTTTTTCCGCATCGCCCACCAGCTCGCCGGATGCGATGCGACGCCGCAAGAACTCGGTCAACACCGCGAGGATGGCGAGCTGCGGCTGCCACGCGGTTTCGGCGAAGATGTCCTTTTCGTAGTCCTGCTCGACGAGCGACCAGCGAATCATATCCTGCAACGATTCGAAGCGAGCGAACATGAGGCGCGCAAGGACGAGGAGATCCTCGGCAAGCGGGCCCGTGAGTTGCGCCGCGACTCCCGCAAGCTCAAGATAGCCGCAGAAATGCTGCGCGCATGCTACCAAGAGTGCTTCCTTCGTTCCGAAGTGCCGAAAGAGCGTCGCTTCGTTCACGCCCGCAACGTCGGCGATCTCGCGTGTCGTCGCGCCGCGCTTACCCTTGCGTCCGATTACCTCGCGCGCGGCGGTGAGAATTCGCTCCCGCGTCTCCTCGGGAGACGCGGATCGGCCGCCTTCGAAAACCTTGCGCGTTTCTATCACGGCATCCCGTTCCCAGCTCCGATGAGGATATTCGTTTCATACGTTCCATACAAAGCGTCAGCCACGGCTCGAACGTGCGGAATATCGATGGTCGCATGCTGCTGCGAGAGCACCGCGTAGCTGCCCTGCATCCGGTATTGCTGCGACATGGTGATCTTCCCGCCGCTGGTATAGTACCACTCCATTTGCACCAGCGAATAATCGAAAGGATCGACATATACCAGGGTGTGGTCGAGGATATCGCTGTGAATCTTCTTGGTCATCCGTAGAACGATCGTCAGCCGCCCGTCGAGCCACGCCGTTCCATTGACCGTAATGTTCTGGTCCTTCTCCCATGCTCGCGGATTTCCGACATCGTTGAAGAGCCTTTGAAAGCCGCGCGCATAACTCGGCATCCGGTCGAAAACGACGACGTAATAATC
>DATDIA010000169.1:0-15810 GCA_036521295.1 Candidatus Cybelea sp.
AAAGATCTCGATCAGCCTGCGTGCGGCCGGATCTTCGGCGACGGCGAACTCTATGCCGGCTTTCCGCAGCTGGTCCGCGCCGCCATGGTCCGTTGGATCGAGCGTTCCCGCTACGACGCGTGCGACACCGGCTTCAATCAACGCCGTCGTGCAAGGCGGCGTGCGTCCGACGTGCCGGCACGGTTCGAGCGAAACATAGACGGTAGAGCCGCGCGCGTTTGAGCCGGCTTGCTCGAGGGCTTGCGGTTCGGCGTGCGCCACGCCGGCGCGGCGATGGTAGCCTTCGCCGACGACGCGGCCATCGCGCACGACCAGCGCGCCGGCCGGCGGGTTCGGCGAGGTGTTACCGATCCCACGCGCAGCGAGCTCGTAAGAGCGTTGCAAGTAGAGTGCATCGAGCGGCGTTAGTTGGCGACGGAGACTCTCCACGGTTGGTCGCTCTTCGTCACGGCGACGACGACGGCATCCTCCACCCGGCCGCCCGCCTCGCGCACGGCCTCGGCACAGTCGCGCAACGTCGAGCCGGTCGTACAAACGTCATCGAACAACGTAACCCGTCCTGCAGCGACAGCCGCTGGATTACAGAAAAATCGGCCGCGGGCGGCCAGCCGCTGCACGCGAGAGCGTCCCCGCTGGGCGTCGCCCAATCGCTGTTCGAGGGCCGCCACGACGCGCGCGCCAGCTATCTGTGCGGCCCGTTGAGCAACCAACGCAACACCGTCGAAACCGCGAATGCGCCGGCGTCTGGCGGTCGTTGGGATTGGGACCAGCAGCGATCCAGGCTCGACGAACGGCGCCACGATGTGCCCCAGCGCCTCCGCGACGTCTCGTCGGCCATCTTTGAGCGCGAGCACCGCCGAGCGCAGCGTACCTTCATATGCACCGAAGGCAGTGACACGAAGCGCCGGAAAGGAGACGTGAATCGTCTGACCACTCGGCGTACAGGCAGCGCAAAGACCGGCGCCCAGCGCGTTGCAGCCTGCGCATTGAGGCGGAAAGAGCAAATCGAGCAGCGGCACGCTGTTCGTTCACGACAACCGCGATTACTAACTAGAGACCTCCGGTTCATTGTTGCGCGCGACCAGCGCATTGGCGAGAATACTCTCGGGCTCTACCACGCCCTGCGCCCCCACGATCGTGTCGCGCAGGTCTGCTCGCGCGCCGATGGTTGCGTCCTCCCAACAGATCGTGCGCTCGAGACGTGCGCCGGGCTCCACCTGCACGCGATCGTCTAGGACGCTCGGGCCAAGAATAGACGTTCCCTCGCCGACGCGTACGCCGGCGCCTATGCGCACCGGCCCTTCGATCCGCACTCCTTCTTCAAGCATCGCCGTGGGATCGATGCCGTTTGGCGTGGTTTGCGGTATCTGGACGACGCCGCTCACCACATCGTAGCTTGCGCGCCGGTATTCGCTCGGGGTACCGATATCGGCCCAATACGCATCGCGGGCATCGAACCCGTAGAATTGCTCGTCGGCAGCCTTCATCGCCGGAAAAACCTGGCTTCCGAAATCGTAGAATTGGTCGGCAGGTATGCGCTCGAAGATCCGAGGTGAAAAAACGTACACCCCGGTATTGACCAGTTTGCTGAGTTCGGTGCCTTTCGCCGGCTTCTCTTGAAACCCGACGATCTTGCCGCGTTCGTCGACGACGACTACGCCGTATTGTTCGACTTCCTCACGGTGAACCAGCCCAATCGTCGCAACCGCGCCGCGGTCGCGGTGAAACTCGAGCAGCCGATCGAGCCGAAGATCGGTGACTTCGTCGCAGCCAATTACGACAAACGTTTCGTTTCCAAAAAAGTCCTCGACTTTCTTTACGCCCCCGGCGCTGCCGAGCAGCTCGGGTTCGTAGGAGTAGTGAAGCTTCACTCCAAAGCGCGAACCGTCGCCCAGCGCCGCCACGATTCTCTCAGCAAGATAATGCACGTTGATTGCGATTTCGTCGAATCCGTACGCCTTGAGATAATGCATCAAATGCGCTGCATTCGGAACCCCGGCGACGGGTACAAGCGGCTTGGGGACGAGTTTAGTCAACGGGTAGAGACGGGTGGAAAGGCCGCCCGCGAGGATCATCGCCTTCACGAGCCGGGCGCCTCTTTTCGCACCGCCTTAAAGCCGAGCTCGTCGAGCGCGACGAGCCAGACGAAGCGCGGAAGTGC
Organism: Candidatus Cybelea sp.; assembly: GCA_036521295.1. Taxonomy (GTDB): domain Bacteria; phylum Vulcanimicrobiota; class Vulcanimicrobiia; order Vulcanimicrobiales; family Vulcanimicrobiaceae; genus Cybelea. The sequence continues at coordinate 2,162 of DATDIA010000169.1, forward strand.
GAGCTGACGGCGCCAGCGCCGAGGCTCCCTCACCAATCGGTAGAGCCATTCCAAGCCAAGTCTTCGAATCGGTTGTGGGGCTCTTTTGATACGACCGGAGATTACGTCGAACGAGCCGCCGACGCCGATGCCGGCGCCGCATCCGGTTTCACGCAGATGTTCCGCCAGCCAGTACTCTTGGCGAGGCGACCCCATACCCGCGAGCAGCAGCCTCGCGCCGCTTGCCGCGATCGTTCGGGCCACCGCTCGACTCTCATCTTCGCGAAAGTAACCGCTGCGCGTCCCCGCAATGAGTAGACCGGGAAAATGCGACCTCAGGACGGCGGCTGCATCGGCAGCTACGCCCGGTGCGCCGCCTAAGAAGTATATCGGCAACCCTTCTGCGGCCGCGCCTTCGCAAAGAAGTTCGATCAATTCGACGCCGGCCACGCGCGCGCGCAGCGGCGCACCACGGCGTTTAGCGACGGCCAGCAATCCAATCGTATCGCAGAGCGAGAGCGCGCAGTCATCGACGATTGCACGAAATCGCGCGTGCTGCTGAGCATAGACGACCATCTCAGTGCCTAGCGTAACGATCTGCGAACTCTGGCTCCCGCGCGCAAACGCGAGGATTCGTCCCGCGGCGTCGTCCGCTTCGATTGGATCGAGTCGGCACCCAAGGATGTGCAGCGAAGTCACCGCGTCTCGGAACCTGCGCTGAGCGGAGTCGAAGGAGCGCGTGAAAGATATGGCGCGATTAGGGGTCGCAGTTGATCGGCCGCCGCGGGCGGCATTGCGTCGAGCGGCAAACGGCACTCACCGACGCGAAAACCCAACTGACTCATCGCCCACTTGACCGGGATCGGACTCGTCGTCGCAAACAACGCATCGAAGAGCGGGAGGAGCGAGGCGTGGATCTGCGCGGCCTCCTCAACGCGACCGCACCGATACGCGTCGAGCATTCGTACGTACTCGCGCGAACACAAATGAGAAGCGACACCCACGACACCGTCGGCGCCTAAGGCCAGGCAGGGCAAAAAGAGATGATCGTCCCCGGCCCAGACGATAAACTCGCCGGACCGGCTGCGAAGAATTGAGCCGATCTGCTTGAGGTCACCGCTCGATTCTTTAACTCCTACGATGTTGGAATGCCGCCGCGCGAGCTCCAAAAGCGTTTCCGGCAGCATGTTGGCGGCGGTGCGCCCCGGTATGTTGTAGACGACGACGGGCAGCGGCGTGGCCTGCGCGATCGCGCCGAAGTGCGCCAGCATTCCGCTCTGCGTTGGTTTGTTATAGTACGGAACGACCGCGAGAATGGCATCGGCACCAGCTGCCGCGGCGTCTTGCGCGGCGGCGACCGACTCCCGGGTGGAATTCGTTCCGGCGTTGGCAACGACGACCGCCTCGCCTCCGACGGCTTCTTTCACGGCTCTCCACAATGCGACGCGCTCGCGCGCGTCGAGAGTCTGGCCTTCGCCGGTCGAACCAGCGACGACCAGCCCATCGTTTCCGCCTTCCACGAGCCAGCGCGCAAGGCGCCGCCCCTCTTGGAGATCGAGCTCGCCGCGCTCGTCGAACGGGGTCACCATCGCCGTGAGGATTGCACCAAGCCGCGTATTCATGGAACCGGATCTCCTTTGTCGAGCTCGAATTGCTCGTGCACTGCCCTCTCCGCGCGCGTGACGTGGTCGGCCGGCACCAGGATCGAGATCGTTATGTTGCTGTCGGTACAATGAATGATTTCGACGTCGGCCCGAGAGAGCGCATCCACCACGCGATGGACGACGCCGGGCGTGCCACGCATGCCGTTGCCGACGATCGAGAGCTTCGAGCAGCCTTCGCGCACGCGAACGGCGAGATTCAAGTCTCCAAGCAGGCGACGGACTTCATTTCCGCGATCGCCCTCAACGACGAACGCGACGCCGGCCTGATTGATGGTGACCTGATCGATCGAAATTTGTTCTGCCGCAAAACGACGAAACATCTCGAGCTCGGTCTCCATCCGGCGCTTTGGCGACTCGATGTCGCCGCGAATGATGCGCACCCAGGTTACGCGTCCGGTTGCAGTCACTCCGGTGACCGGGCGGTCCGCATCGGCGCGTTCGTCCACGAAAGTGCCGCGGTCGGAGCGCAAGCCCTTCACCGTGTAGCGCGTGGCGGTACGATTCGCGTACTCGGCTGCCTTGTGGTGCATCACCGTCGCACCCTGGTTAGCGAGCTCGGCCATTTCGGCCAGCGAAGCACGCTCGATTGTGCGAGCACTGGGAACTCGGCGAGGATCAGCGGTCATGGCGCCGCTGACGTCCGTATAGACGTCGACGCGCTGCGCCTCGAGCGCATGTCCGATCGCAATCGCAGAGAGGTCGGTTCCACCCCGGCCCAAGGTCGTGATGCTGCCGTCTTCAGCGGCACCTTGGAAGCCGGCGACTACGGGAACGACGTTGCGCTCGAGCAGCTCGGTAATTGCGCGCGGTTCGACGCGCAGAATCGTCGCGTCGCCATGACGAGCGTCGGTGACGATGCCGGCCTGTGCTCCTGAGAGCGCAATCGCCTCGACGCCTTCGTCGCAAAGCTCTTCGGCGAAAACGGACGCCGCAATGAGCTCGCCCGCGGCAAGAAGCAGATCGGAGTTCGAGCTGCCGGTACGTCCATCGATGAGCCGAAGCAATGTGTCCGTAGCGTAGGCTTCGGGAGATCGCCCCATCGCCGACACGACCGTCACCGTCGCGAAGCCCGCTTCCAGTGCGTCGCGTACGCGACGATAGGCAACCGTACGATCCTCACGCGTCGCAACCGAAGTTCCGCCGAACTTCAAGACGGCGATGCGCGTCCCCTCACGGAGATTATCCCGAGCCGAGTCGATGGGCTCGGGACAGCCAACGTTCATGCAGCGATATATCCTTTGGCGAGGAGCAGCTCGAGAATCTGTACGGCATTCGTCGCCGCACCAGTGCGCAACTGGTCGCCGACGCACCACAACGCAAAGTTCCGCCCTTTGTCGTCCTCGGCTGCGTCATCCTGAACGGAGCGGGACTCCGCGCGCAGACGCGCGACGTGCACGTCGTCGGTTCCCTCGACCTCGCGAGGCGTCACGATTCCGTCGGGATGAAAGACAATACCCCGCGTGGTCTGAAACGCTCTCGCCAACTCTTGCGTGCTCGTCGGACGCTGCGTTTGGAGAAACACCGCTTCGCTGTGCGCCGTACGCACGGGCACTCGAACTGCGGTTGCACTAACGAGCAGCTCGGGCAAATCGAGCAGCTTGCGAGTTTCATCGCAAACCTTGCGCTCTTCGCCGCTCCATCCTGACGCGTCAAACGCTCCTATTTGCGGCACGACGTTGCGTGCGAGCCGGCGGGGAAAGACCTCCGGTTCCGGTTCAGGATCGCCGCAAGCGATCGCGCGTTCATCTTCGAGAAGCTCCTGGAGCCCCGCGCGGCCCGCGCCGCTGGCGGCCTGATAGGTCGCAACCCGAACGGATCGCAATCCTGCAACGTCCCGAACCGGGCGCAATGCAGTGCTCAGGATGATCGCGGTGCAGTTTGCGATCGGAAAGAGACGCTGCTCGGCGCGCAGCGATTCTGCGTTTATTTCCGGAACGATCAGCGCCACGCCGTCCCGCATGCGGAAGGTGGCGCTGTTGTCGATGACGATCGAACCCCGAGCTAAGAGAGCCGGCGCATATCTTTCGCTCGCGTCCTCGCCCCCGGCGAAGAAGACGACGTCGAATCCGCGCAGCCCATCGCTGGATGCGGGGCGCACGTCAATTGGATTGCCACGAAACACAACCGCGGCGGCGCACGCGCGGGAAGCAAAGGGCCCGAGCTCCCCGATCGGAAGATCGCGTTCCTCGAGTAGGCGCAGAATCGTTTCGCCGACGGCACCCGTCGCGCCCACGACGGCAACCTTCATGCGCTCACTTCATCCTTCGATCGGTTCAGAATGACCTCGCCAGCGGGGTCATCGAGGATCGAATCGAGCCCAATCGAAAGGCCCCGCCGATGCACCACGGCGCGAACGGCGGCCAGCATCCCTGCTACGAAAGATTCGCGTGTGAAGGAGTCGTGACGTATCGTGAGCAGTTCGCCGGGGGCGCCGAAGAGCACCTCGTGATGTGCAAGCAGTCCCGTTAATCGAATGCTGTGAGCTGCGGGCGCTTTGCCGGTAACACGCTCGATGCGAGCAATCGTTTCGCGCGCCGTCCCGGAAGGCTTGTCTTTCTTTGCGACATGGTGGAGATCGACGATCTCAACGTCGGAAAAGAAACGCGCCGCCTCTTGCGCGAAGCGCATCATCAGCGTTGCGCCTAGCGAGAAGTTCGGAACGATGAGCGCGCCGACACAACGCTCCTGCGCCAGCGCGCCCAATGCGGCGCGCTCGTCGTCGCTCCAGCCACTCGCCCCGACGACAACGCAGACTCCATGCCCAACGGTCGCGAGAGAGATTTCGTAACTCGCAGGTTGCGTACTCAGATCGAGCAGGACGTCGGGCTTGCGGGCAAGCACGCCGTCGAGCGAATCGAAGATCTCGCGCTTCTCATCTCCAGTGCGTGCGAGCCCGCAACAGTATTCGCCCGTTCTTTGCAATGCTTCACGCGCAACCGTGCCCATACGCCCGAACGCGCCGGCGACCGCAACCCGCAATTTGTGAGCCATCCTTCACCTCAGCCGAGGATGAAGATTAAATCTTTTCGAGAGGCGCGTATTTCAACATCAGCATTTTTTGGCCCACGTTGGGAAAGTCGATCGTTACCAGCCCGTCGCCCCCGGCGCCGACGATGCCTTCGATTCGCCCTTCGCCCCACTTGGGATGGCGCACTCTGTCGCCGTCCTTGAGCCCGAGATGCACGCCCGCTCCAGCGGATTCATGGATCGCAACTTCGCGCCAGCGTCCCCCCGCCGGGCGCGGCAGCGGTATGCTGTCGCTCTCGAGGACGTGGACCGCCGGTATTTCCTCCAAAAAGCGCGACTTGGGATACGCGTAGGTGTTCCCGAAAAGCGCACGCCGCGCCGCGTAGGTTAGGAAGAGACGGTCGATCGCCCGAGTGATTCCCACGTAGGCAAGACGCCGTTCCTCTTCCAACTCCGCAGGCTCAGTCAGCGTACGGCTGTGCGGAAAAACGCCTTCTTCCAATCCGGTCAAAAATACGCTCGCAAATTCCAGCCCTTTGGCGCTGTGCAGCGTCATCAACGTCACGTACGAGGCGTCTTCCTCGAGTGCATCCAGATCGCTCACGAGCGCGATGTTGGCTAGAAATCCGGCTAACGACGGCTCTTCATCGCGGGCTTCATACTCACGGGCGACGCCGATGAGTTCGGAGAGATTCTCTAGGCGCGCTCGGGCATCGTGTGAATCCTCGCTTTGAAGCTCGCGAACGTAGCCGGACCGCTCCATGATGGCAACGAGAAGATCGGCAATTCCAGCGCTTTCGGCGAATTTCCGTAAGTCCGCAATCAGCTCGGCGAAGCGTTCGAGTTCCTTGAGCTTCTTCGGGACGGCCGCACGCAACAGCTCGTTGCTAAAAATGGCCTCGCCCACGGACATATGCGAGGCGTTGGCCGCCGCAACGAGCGCCGCAAGCGTTTGCTGCCCGATGCCTCTGCGCGGCACGTTGACGATTCGTTTAAAGGCCAGCGCGTCGGATGCGTTGACGATGTAGCGCAAATAGGCAACGACGTCTTTAATTTCCGTGCGCGCGTAGAATCCAACCCCACCGACGACCCGATAAGGAATGCCTTCGGCGAGCAGGGCCTCCTCAAAAACGCGTGACTGCGCGTTGGTGCGGTAAAGCACGACGAAGTCGCGGTATGCGGCGCCGTCGCGAACCATGCTCTTGACCTTTTCGACAACATAGCGCGCTTCGTCGCGCTCGGTTGCCGCGGGATAGAGCGTGATCGGCTCACCTTCCTGACGGGAGGTGAAAAGTCGCTTCGGCGCTCGAGAGCGGTTATTGGCGACGAGGTCGTTGGCGGCATTGAGAATGCGCCCGGTGCTGCGATAGTTTTCCTCGAGCTTGAATGTCTTCGCGCCCGGAAAATCTTCTTCGAAGCGCAGAATCATGCGGTAATCGCTGCCACGCCACGAGTAGATCGACTGGTCGTCGTCGCCGACCACCGTGACGTTTCCATGATAGCCCGCCAGCAGCGCGACCAGGCGGTATTGAGCGCTATTGACGTCTTGATACTCGTCGACCAAAACGTATTCGAACCGATGCTGGTACTTCTCGCGCGTCTCTTTGTCGCGTTCGAGCAGATCGATCGTGCGAACGATGAGATCGTCGAAATCGAGCGAGTTCGATTCGGCCAAGCGGCGCTGGTATTCGGTATAGACGTTGGCGATGCGCTCGCCGACGAAAGAGGTTTGGCTCTGCGCGTATTGTTCGGGCCAGATCAGTGCATTCTTGGCTTTGTCGATCTCGGCGAGGCACACTCCGGCCGAAAGATGCCGCTCGTCATAATCGAGATCGTCGAGAATTTCTTTGACGAGCTGACGCTGGTCGTGCTCGTCGATGACGGCAAAGCTGCGCCCGATACCGATGCGCGCTCCGTCGCGACGCAAGATGCGCACGCACATTGCGTGGAACGTGCCAACCCAAAGGTCGCGCGCGACGGGACCTACCATCGCGTGCAAGCGCGACTTCATCTCGCCGGCTGCTTTGTTCGTGAAGGTAACGGCCAGGATGCGCTCGGGGGCGACGCGCAACTCGCCGAGCAAGTAGGCGATGCGGTGGGTTAAGACTCGTGTTTTACCGCTCCCGGCCCCAGCAAAGATCAAAACCGGGCCATCAGTCTGCGCAACGGCGGCAGATTGCGCGTCGTTGAGGATTTCGCTTTCCAGGAGCATTTATGGCGTTTCGCCGAGGAGCACGTCGTTGCCTGTCGTGCGAGGGGCTTGCGACGCTTGCCGCAACCTTTTAGCGAACCGCTTGCAGTACCCGAGCCCGTCGAGCTGCCATCGCATAGGCCGCCGAAAGCAACGCCAGCGTCGATTCGGCGCCCATATTCGTGTTGACGGAGTCTTCGGCTAAGCCGTCAAAGCATCCGCCGCCATTTGCCATCGTTACGCCGCGAGAGTTCTTGCCGTAGTACCATTCGAGTGCGAGCTCCGCAGTGGCAACGTGGCCGGCGTCACCGCTAAGGTCAAAGGCCGCCAGCTCGGCATCGACCATTGCGCAGGCTTCCAGCGGCTGCTGCGAGTAGCGCGCGCGTCGATCGCCGCGCAAGTACCAGCCGTCATTTCCGATCGGCACGTGGATTCCGTTTTCGATCGTTACACTCTCGTAGAAAGCGAGCGCGGCCAGGCCAGCCTCGCCGTAGCGCGGCTCCTTCAGGCTTTGGCCGGCACGAATCAGCGCTTCGGGCAGGCGCGCGTTGTCATAGGTCATCCGGTCTTCGAACCACCTCCAGTCGCGGGTGGCCGTCGCCTCGTAAGACGCCAGGATCTCGTCGGCGAGGTAGCGCAGAGCGGCGCTATACTTCGACTCTTTCAACGCCGCATATGCGTGCGCAAAGCCAAGCGCCGCATACGAGCGCGACCGGATATATTCGAGCGAGTAAAGCGACGGAAGCGTGCGATCGAGAAGCCTAGCGCAGACGCGGCGCCAAACCTGTGTCGGTGCGTTGGCCACGCCGTAGCCGAGGGCCCAGATCGCGCGGCCGCAACTGTCGTGCGTCCCGACCTCGTCGATCCACCGGCGATCGTAATCCATAAAATTATGAAAGCGCCCATCGTCGAGTTGCGCGTGGTGCAAAAAGGAGAGATACGTCGAGGCGAACCGCTGGCTCAGTTTGTCCGAAGCCGCGAGGTGCAGATGTGCGAGCACAGCCATGAAGGCCCGCGCGACGTCGTCGGTGCAATATCCGGTCTTTCGATTTGGCACGTTTTCGAGCGCGTGTTGAATGACGCCGACGTCGTCCGTGAGCACGGCCAAATAATCGAGCGTTGGCGTGCCCGCACCGGCGCGCGCCTTAGGCAGACGGCACCAATTCGAGCGGTTGGCCTGGGCAAAGCTCGCTAAAGAGCGCCCCGTATTCCGCCGCTACGTGCGGCCAGGTCATCTGCCGCCCGAAGCGATAGGCACGCCGTTCCGTTGCGCGGCGAAGAGAGGGATCGTCGAGCAGCATGTTCAGCCACCGTGTGATCGAGGCCGAATCCCGGAAATCGCACAAGAAACCCCGACCGTGCGCGAGCAGTTCTTCGGCATAGAGGTACGGCGTGGAAACGATTGCCTTGCCGCAGCCGACTGCATAGGCGAGCGTACCGCTCACGATTTGAGCCGGGTTAAGGTAGGGGGTTAGATAGATGTCGGTCGCGCTAAGATAACTGACGACCTCATCGAAATCAAGATATTTGTCGACGAGTTGAACATTATAGTGGAGCCCATAATCCTGCACCATCGCATGCAGCGATTCCCGATACGATTCGCCTTCGCGGCGGCGCACGACCGGATGTGTTTCGCCGAGAATGAGGTAGAGCGTTTCGGGATGACGCTTGACGACCCCGCGCATCGCCTCGATCGCATACTCGAGGCCTTTACCACGGCTGATCAATCCGAAGGTGGAGATCACCGTGCGCTGCCCGATTCCGAACGAGGCTTTGGCAGCATGCGTGTCGCGAAACGGCACATCTGGAACTCCGTGGTGAATCACCTCCAGCTGCTGCGGATCGATCCCATAGATCCCTTCCAGCAGGCCGCGTCCGGTCTCCGAGAGCGCCACTACTTTTGTTGCCTGTTCGCAGAGCGCACGCGTCACGCGCAGATATGTTTCGTCCGGCTCGGGCAAAATGGTGTGCAACGTCAGTACGACCGGTTTTTCGACCGCGCGGATAAAGTCGACGAGCCACTCGCCCCGCTCGCCGCCGAAGAGTCCAAACTCGTGCTGAACGTTGACGAGTTCCACGGGGTAGGCGTTGACGAACTTTGCGGCCGCTATGTAGCTGCCCCACTCTTCCTCGGCGATGCGACCCACGACCTCGCCGGGATAGCGGCGAACGTGGGCACCGGGCTCGTCGACTGCAATCACCGGGCTCGAAGAATGAAAAGCGCGATCATAAGCGTCCACCATGTCCTTGGTGAACGTAGCAATACCGCACTCACGCGGGGGATAGGAACCCAAAAATAAGGCTCGCGGTGGTGGCATGTAAGCGATGGACTCCTCCCTCTTTTAGGACCACAGTGTACCCTGCAGCGGATGCGTGATAAACCGAACGTTCCCCCGCTAGCCTGCAACTTCTTCCCTGGGCGCCCCTAGGCGGGCGCCCGGTTGCAGGATCGCGCCGGGCTCAACCGTCACGTCGTGGCCGATGACACTTCCCCTCGCGACATGAGCCTTCGGACCAATCGTGACGTCGCTTGCAACGATCGCTTCTTCGATGACCGCCCCTGTGCCGACGCTGACGCGCTCCCAAAGCACCGATTCCCTTACGGTGGCGTCGGCACCGATGCTGCAGCAACTCCCCAGCACGACGTTTGGCCCCACCTTCGCACTCACGTCTACAACGACGTCGGCCGCCACGTGGACCGGCGGAGTAATTCCCGGATGGTTGCGCAATGCGTCAGTCCCATCGCCGTTGACTCCCGGCTCGACGGCGAGCGGCATCGCGCCGCTAAAAACGTCCCGATGGGCCGCGAGATACTGCTCCGGTCTGCCCAGGTCGAGCCAGTAATCAGCGGTGGTGTAGGCGTAGAGAGCTCGGCCTGCTGCGATGACCTCCGGAAAAGTCGCGCGCTCAATCGAGACATTGCGGCCAGGCGGAATGAAATCGAGAATCTCGCGTTCCAGCAAATAGGTGCCGGCGTTAATTTCGTCGGTCGGTTCTTGGCCTTTCGGCGGTTTTTCGACGAAAGCGGTGATCCGGCCGTCTTCGGCGTGCATGACGCATCCGAACGGCGACGGATCCTCGACTCGAATGAGATGCAGGGTGCCAAGCCCGCCTTTGCGCTCGTGATACTCACGCATCGCGCCCAGGTCGAGACTAGTAAGCACGTCGCCGTTAAGGACAAAGAATGGGCCGTTGATTTGCGGTTCTACGTTCTTAAGAGCGCCCGCCGTGCCGAGCGCCATTTCCTCGATCGCGTACGTAACCTTCATGCCGAGCTTCCTTCCGTCGCCGAAGTACTCGACTATCGCTTGCGGCATGTAACCGGCGGCGAGGATTACCTCGCGGATGTCGGCAGCGTAGAGGCGTTCCAGCGTACGAGCCAAGAAGGGCACGTTCATAATCGGCACCATCGGTTTGGGCGTGCCGTACGTAAGCGGCCGCAGACGCGTCCCCTCTCCGCCGACTAGAACGATAGCCTGCACGCAACCTCCTTATATAGTATTTTTGTTCTCCGGCGGCGCAGGGCGTACTTCATACTACCGGCCGCTTGGCCAAGCATGCGGCACCCCGCCGTATGGCCTATCCGCTGAATGATTCACCCTAGAGCTGATGCGGGCCGCCTGCTTGGAAAAGTATTCACGGAGGGTCAACAGGATACGGCGCCAAGCCACGAATAGTTCATACGAACTATGCGAAGTGTACAAAGACGTCTGCGCCTAGAAACCTTCGCATATGTTCGCGCGAACTGATTCTTTCATGACGACCGGTGATGGCCACGACGCTAGGTTGCTTCGGTTGCAAGGACGAGTCTAAGTCGTGTAGTATTACGTGGCGCCGTCGGTCCGGGGTCGTCTAATGGTAGGACGCATGCCTCTGGAGCATGCTATCGGAGTTCGAATCTCTGCCCCGGAGCCATGGCCCTATCGTCTAGAGGCCTAGGACGCCGCCCTCTCACGGCGGTAACGCGGGTTCGACTCCCGCTGGGGCTACGTCAAACGTTCTTATTGTCAAGATTTAACACGATTGAGGCTCCGCTTTGTAGCTCATTTATTCGGTTGTCCTCTTCTAATTCGTTTGTACTCTGCTATAAGTAGAGCTTTACTGAAAGTGAGCCGTTACTGAAACTGGACCTTCACTGGTTATCGGGTAACCGATTATCGGGGGGCTGGCGCAGGAAGTAATCTTTGCCAAGGACAGCCGGAATCGCTTGGAACTTGCGCGGCGGTTTTGTGAAGTTGAAGCAATCCTTCTCAGGAGACGTGGCGCGCGTATCGGTGGCCGAGAGCCGGCCCAGGCCGAATTGATCTTCGACAAACCTGAGGATGCTGCCGTGCTCGTATTGCACATGCGATACGTATCCTTGCTTGGCGTAAGGGGAAACGATGATCAGGGGAACTCGTATGCCGAGGCCATCGTAATCCTTGTATGGGGGCGGCTCGGGATCGAACCAGCCGCCGGGGTCATCCCAAAAGATAAAGATCGCCGTGGAGTCCCAATACTTTGATTGGCCGATCACATTGACGAGCGACGCCACCCAACTGGGACCGTTAGTCGTATTTCCGCCAGCGTGGTCGGAATTTGCGTAGGTTGGCGTAATCCAGGTTATCTGGCGTAGCTTTCCGTTCGAGACGTCGGTTAGAAACTGGCTTGGTGGGCTTATCACGTCTTTGGACCAATCGGAGCCAGAGTAGACGTATTTGTTGGCTTGGTACGCGCTCCAGACGTCGGAGAAGCTGCCAGACAATGAAACGGCATAGTAGGCCCATGAGACCCCAGCCTTGTCAGCTTCTTGGCCGAGCGACGTGTTGGAGAAGCACACTTCCTCGTGGCCATCGGGAACCTGGCGTTGAGGGCCAATTTCATAAATGATGTTGCTGGAGCCGCCCTGGCAGCCCCAAATGCTCGGAAAGTTTACGGCCGCTTCGGACTGCGCCGCGATGATGTATTGGTGCGAGACAAAGCTGCTCTCGTCGAGATTCGACGGGTACATGTGATCGGCAACGACGTATTGCTCGCCCATATCGAAGTAGGGCTTCGTCTCAGAATTCGGCACGTAGCTGTACGGCGGATTGCTATTCGGGCAAGATGAGAATCCGGCCGTGCCGCACTGCCAGCCCTCTTTATCGAAGCCATTCATCCGGCACTTCGTACCGGGAATACTGCCGGTGCCGTTACACGAATCGAAGAATGCCGTTGAGCTGTGGTCGACGTCCCAGCTCGTTTTAAGATCGACCGGCTGCAGCGTAATTTTTTGGCCAGACGTATTGTAGCCGTACGTCGCGGTCGTCGCCCCAGGAAACCCGTAGAAGAGGTTGTTAAAGGAGCGGTTCTCTTGAATGATTATCACGACGTGTTGGATCTTTCCGCTCGACCCGTGGTGATGAAATCGGTCCTGATGCATCTGCCCAAACGCGGGCTGACCTTGCGCGAGCGACTGAGATGGAAGCGACACGGCAGGCACGTTGGTGGTCAAGCCGTTATTGCCGTTGCAAGCAGGCAGGCAGAACGCCAAAACTGCGATTGCGAAATGGCGACTCGAACGTGGGCTACACTGCATCGCGTTCTCCTCAACTAGTCGGCTGGTTCTGTATGCCGCGGGCGACTGTACGTCTACTATAACTTAAAGGAAACCTTGTGTCGCCGAGAATTGACGCGTCCACCTTTCGCTTCAGTTACCTCGGTCCCAACCGTAGCTGAGCGCGACGATACGGTCTCAGGCCGGTAGTCGCGCAATCGCGCGCTCGGCGGCTTTTTTCTTTAGTGGAGCGCCGCAAGTGCGTCGGTCACGAGACGCATCGTCTCTCGGCGCACAGAGTACATCACAAAGTAACGGCATCGCTCCTGCCGCACCAATCCCGCACGCAGGAGGCTACGCAAATGTCGCGATGCCACCGGCTCACCGATCTTGAGAAAGCCCGCGAGCTCGCGTGTCGACAGTTCGCGCGCGCTGAGGAGCTCCAAGATACGCAGTCTAATCGGATCGCCTAACGCATCGCACGCACGAGCCACGGTCTCGCTCGCTTTAATCCTCGCTGCTTTTGCCGTCAGCGGCGGAATCGGATAGGCAATTGCGCATCTCAGTCCCCGTGAGGTGAGAAGAACGAACACCTCGTGTCCTGGCCAGCAAAAAAACGACGGAGCAAGCATCAGATGAGATCGGGCATCGAACTCAAGTTCCCGCTCACCGTGCGGCAGCTCGATCGACGCTCCGCCCGGTGTGCGGTGGACATTAATATCCGTTGCCAGCGTACGCAACAACGAACCGATTCCGAAATCATCTAAGATCTTCTTTCGCATCTCAATATCGGCGCGCAGAGAGGCGTGGATCGATTTCCAAGTCGGCAGAAAAACGTGGGTGTGGAAATCGTCAAGCATTCCGCAAAAGTCGCGCAGGCTTTCCGACGGTGAGCTTTTGAACCGTTCCAGCATCGGCAGCGTTTTTGGGTGACGGCTCGCATACTCGCCAGCCGCCGCACGATACCATTGCGGTCGCCGCATTCGGCGCATTTCCGTCGCAGCGAAGAAGCGGTCGCCGCTAAGTCGCCTTAGGATCGCATCGCGATACGCTGGGAGGTTCGAGCGTAACATTCCAAGCTCTGCCGCGAAGGTCTGGCGGCGTTCATAATGCCACAGACGCGGAAACACTTCCGTGGTCGGCTCGAAGAAGAAGCAGAAATTCTCTATTCGATGTCGCAACTCGCGCGGTAAGCTTCGGCGAACCTCCCGAAGCCAAGGCATCTGTTCCGCGTGCTTGGCAGGGTGCAACAGAACCGCAATGCCGCGCAAGCACTCTCGGGCCGGCGAGAACCCGAAGCGAACGTTTCGACCTTCGAGGCTGTGCAGTTTCA